>JAIPAE010000034.1 GCA_021740245.1 Bacteroidales bacterium
AAGACAAGCAAGAAATCTTATTATCAAATTGTTCTCGACAAAACACCTTTTTATGCAGAAGCAGGTGGACAAGTCGGAGATACCGGATTCTTAAAACAGGATGATCATAAGATTCCTGTTGTGAATACAATAAAAGAAAATGAGCTGATAATACACATTTGCAAAGAGCTACCGGAAAATATTAATGCTCCTGTTTATGCCGAAGTAAATGAGAGTAAACGCAGGGATACAGCTCGAAATCATAGCGCTACCCATCTTATGCATAATGCTTTAAGAGAGGTGCTTGGAATACATGTTGAACAAAAAGGATCACTGGTACATACGGATTATCTGCGCTTTGACTTTTCACATTTTCAAAAACTTTCGGATGAAGAAATCCGGGAGATAGAAAAAATGGTGAATCATAAAATCCGATCAAACATAAAAGTACAGGAACATCGTAATACCAGTATGGAGGAAGCCCGGAATATGGGTGCAATGGCACTTTTCGGAGAAAAATACGAAAATAAAGTTCGTGTAATACAGTTTGATGATTCCATTGAATTATGTGGAGGCACGCATGTGTCAGCTACCGGAGATATAGGATTTTTCAAAATACTTGTTGAAACTTCAGTAGCTTCCGGGATCAGAAGGATTGAAGCTATTACCGGAAGCAAAGCCGAGCAATGGATATATGAGCAAGAGCGGATTGTTAAGGAGCTGAAAAATATTCTGAAGAATCCAAAAGACCCGGTAAAAGGCGCTCACTCCTTAATTGAACAAAATAGTAGATTAGAAAAACAACTCAATGAACTGAAAAAGGAACAACTAAATCAGATGACGAAAGAACTGGAAGCTTCGGCTCAGGCTATAAATGGGATTACGTTTATAAGCCGGAGGCTAAAAGCGGATAACGGTATGATAAAGGATATTGCCTTTAAGCTTAAACAAAAGTATGACAATTTGTTTTTGGTAGTTGGTGCCGAAGACCCGTTAAGCGGAAAGGCAACTATTACGGCTATGATATCTGAAAGTTTGATAGAAGAAAAATCTTTACATGCCGGTAGAATAGTTAAAGAGTTGGCCAAAGAAATAAAAGGAGGTGGTGGAGGCCAGGCTTTTTTCGCAACTGCAGGCGGAAAAGACAGTAGCGGCCTTGATAAAGCGATAAAAAAAGCAGAATCTTACTTGTATTAACCAGTCAGTACTCCTAATATTTCCCATACCAAATAAGCAACATATAAAGCCAGCAGTATTATTCCTGTTGGCTTTTTTATAACCCAACGACGCAGCAACATTAAGGAAAAGGTTATTATCACAGATCCAAATAATAAAATAACCGAAGTCGCTATACTTTGACTCTTCACTTCAATGGATTTGTTAAAGATAATAATGGCAATTAACCAGGGTAGTCCAAGTCCTAACAAGACATCAAAGATGTTGGAACCCAAAGCATTGCTAATAGCCATGCCGCCTCTGCCTTTTTTTGCTACGATAACAGAAGATATCAAATCGGGGACTGAAGTCCCTATTGCCAGTACGGTTAAGGCAATTAAACTTTCAGGTATATGAAGTATTTCGGATAACGCAATGGCGCTGTGAACCAGAACCCAGGAGAGGAAAGCGATCCACATGATCGAGATAATAAAATTTAGCAGGTAATGTTTGGATTTTAGAAATGTAATATTGAGAATTAAGTCCAGAGGTTTTATTAACATCCTGAATAAACGGTATCGTTTGATGCTTTTTAGCTCTTCACCTTTTTCGATCTCCACGGCATCATCGCGATACTTAAAAAACCTGCCCCAATAAATAACTGCAAAAATGTAAATCACATAAATGACAATCAACAGAATGGCTTCCCATAAAGTTATTTCGTCATTGAAAAAAACATAAGCCAGGGCTACAATAGCAATCAAATAAAATATAGTATCCCGTAGTACAGGCTGCCATGAAATAAAAGCTTTTCGTACCAACGCTGCAGCTCCTATGATAGCGAGTACATTGAAAAGGGCTGATCCTACAATTGTGCCCATTCCTATTTCAGCATGTCCATCCGGATGAAATACAGCAATTAGAGCAATAAATAGTTCCGGAGCACTCGAGCCGATAGCCATGAGTGTAGCACCAGCTACGTCAGAACGGATATTTAGACGCCCTGATATTGAATCCAGAGAAGGGATAAAGAAACGATCACTTACCTGGGCAATTAAATAAAATGACAATAGCAAAATAACAATGTAAAGTAATATTGTCATGGGGCTGAATTTTAATTCCAAAAGTATAAAAATTGAACCATATTCATAAAGTTTTAAAATTGATCTTTGGCGATGAAATATTAATCAAACCAAATCCCCTTTGATATACTTAAACTTTTTTTATATTTGCTTGTTTAAGATTAAGCCAATATTATTAATCAAATGAGTACCTACTTCATCAAAGACCTGGAAAAACTTTCCGGTATCAAAGCGCATACGATCAGAATCTGGGAAAAAAGATACGAAATTGTCCAGCCGAATCGTACGGAAACGAATATAAGGTATTATTCTGATGAAGACCTGAAGAAGATTCTCAATGTATCTATTCTTAACCGGAATGGAATGAAAATATCCACAATTTCCAAAATGGATAACAAAGAGATTGAGCAAAATGTGATCGATCTTAACAAACTTGAGGATGATTATCTGAGTTACATTGAAAATCTGATTCTTGCAATGGTAGATCTTGACGAAGAGCGATTTGAGCGTATTATTTCTCATTTGGTAACTCACATCGGTTTTCAGGAAACTTTGATTAAAGTTATTCATCCTTTCTTTAACAAAATTGGCATTTTGTGGCTTACCGGATCCATCAATCCGGCACAGGAACATTTTGTTTCAAATTTAATCCGGCAAAAACTTATTGTAGCTATAGATGGTTTAACAACCAGTTTGAATGAAAACAGCAAGCGATTTCTGTTGTTTCTGCCCGAAGGTGAGTGGCATGAATTAGGACTGTTGTTTTATCAATATCTGATTAAATCATATGGTCATTGTGTTGTTTACCTGGGGCAAAGTGTACCCCACTCAGACGTTGTTAAAGTTTCCAATATTAAACGCCCGGATTATGTCTTTACTCTTGTTACAGCAACCATGACAGAAGAAAAATTCCAGGCTTTTTTGAGGGAGCTTTCCTCGTGTTTCCCAAAACAAAACATTTTTGTTGGGGGATTGCAAATTCGTGAATTTAGTAAAACATTACCTTCCAATATTGTAAAAGTGACATCCGGTGAGCAATTTGTTGACTTTTTGAAAGAAATTGTTTAACTTATCCCCATTATATTTAACATTATATTTAACGATTTTTTTACGATTTTTTAATTTGTAAACCCATGTGGATATTGCCCCAAAATACAGTAAAAACAGGTTTTGTGTGCAAATTGTTGTTTAGAATCTTTCTTGATAGAGCCAGATATAACAAAAAAAAACTTGACAAGTGTTTAATAAGATATTATGTTTGTTAAACAAATTTGACACAGTAAAAATAAGGTTTCATAATTTCAAAATTTAAAAGCTATGACAGCAGTAGAATTTAACAAACAAATTACAGATCTTTATAAGAATCTTGAATATTTTGCATTGAGTTTAACTCAAAATGAAAATGATGCCCAGGACCTTCTTCAGGAAACTTATCTGAAGGCATTAAAGTATCGCGACAAATTTGTACAACCCAATAATTTAAAAGCCTGGTTGTTTACAATAATGAAAAATACTTTTATCAATAATTATCGCAGAAAAGTTAAAGCCCGAACAATTATTGATACTACTGATGATCTTTATTATCTTAATTCTTTTAATGAATCCAAATTTTCTTCTCCTGAATCAGACCTGAATCATCAGGAGATCAACAAGCAAATAAATAACCTGGACAAAGATTATCGTGTTCCTTTTGAAATGCATACAAGGGGATTTAAATATAAAGAGATAGCTGAAGAACTTGATTTATCAATTGGTACGGTAAAAAGTCGTATATTCTTTACACGTCGTAAATTGATGAAAAGGCTTCAGGATTTTCAAAACTAATAAAGCCCTAAAACATGGTACGGTTAAAATATAAAGACGCAAAAAATGATATTTTGAGAAGATATCGTGAAGATAGCTTCAGAGTTAATCTGGTTCAGCAATACTCAGATAAGGAAAATATTGTTAAAGATATTCGCTTATTTTGGGGTAAATCATTAAGAACAATATCATACAATTAGAGTGTGAAAAATCTTTTAGTTTTTGGTGGAAGTTCAGGTACAGGTTATGAAGTTATTAAAGTTTTAAGCGAACAGTATCATAACTTTAACGAGTTCACCGGAAACTTTTTCCTTTTAAGTGATAAGTTATCCTGGATAACAGGTCAGATTTTATAGGTTTGTGGTGGGATGTTATCCATAAAACAATTTTGATTAACATGCAAAGAGTTGTTCTTGGAATGTCCGGAGGAGTGGACTCCTCAGTTGCTGCTTATATCCTCAAAAAAAAGGGATATGACGTGCTGGGTGTATTTATGAAAAACTGGTCTGAAGAAGATGAAAATGGTGTTTGTACGGCAAAAAAGGATTTTGATGATGTACGGGCAGTTTGTGAAAAACTTGATATTCCATATTTTGATGTTAACTTTGAAGAAGAGTACCAGGAGCTTGTATTTCAGTATTTTCTTGATGAATTGAGTGAGGGGCGTACGCCAAACCCTGATATCATGTGCAATAATGAAATAAAGTTTAAAGCCTTTCTGGATTTTGCCATGGACGTTAATGCTGATTATATGGCAACAGGCCATTTTGCCAGAGTCAGGCATTTGGATACTGGAAATGTTCTGGAGAAAGGAGTTGATGCAAACAAAGACCAATCCTATTTTTTATCAGGATTAACAAATGAACAGCTTCAAAAAGCTTTGTTTCCCCTGGGTGAAATGACCAAAAATGAAGTTAGAAAGATTGCTAAAGAACTGGAGTTGGTCAACGCCGACAAAAAAGACAGTACGGGTATATGTTTCATTGGGGAGCGTGATTTCAATGAATTTTTGTCACGCTATTTGCCCAATAAGCCTGGGGAAATAAAAGATTATGATTCCGGGAACGTTGTGGGGCATCATGATGGGTTGATGTATTACACTATTGGCCAGCGAAAAGGTCTGGGCATTGGTGGAAATGGAATTAACCAACCCTGGTTTGTTGTAAATAAAGAGATAAAAAATGATATCTTATGGGTTGCCCAGGGAAAAGATAATCCGGTACGCTTTGCTTATGGCTTGATCACAGAAACTCAACACTGGATAAGCCATGAACCGGAGCTCCCCATTAAATGTAATGCCAAATTCAGATACCGGCAGCCGGACAGGAAAGTTACGGTACATAAAATCAATCAAAACCAATTAATGGTCGAGTTTGACAAACCCGAAGCCGGAATAACTCCGGGACAAGCTGTTGTTTTTTATGATGGAAACATTTGCCTGGGCAATGGGATTATTAAATCCGAAATTAAAGAATCTGAATGGATTAAAGAAATGAAACCGGTTCTTTAGCCTGTATTATTGATAATGCATTTTGCGTCCGGTCATCTTCCGGGTTGATATTCTGAAAATAGCCACTTCATTTATTGCCGGGTCATTATATTTAAATTCACGGTCACTGTAATGAGCCATAATAATATTCAGAGCGTCAACTTTTCCTTCCTTATCTTCTATGAACTCAACATTATCAGCTTCCACGTTAACCGAGCGGTATTTCATGCTATAGCTACAGGCTACATGCTCGCTTTGATATCTTAATTGGTAATCGGTACTGAAGTTAATAGCCACTTTTGGATTCTTTTTAAGAATATCCATTTTTCTCCCAAACTGTGCACCATGTAAATAAATATAGCCATCATGATACCCAAAGTTCATAGGGACAACATAAGGAGCTCCCTGCTCATCTGATAAAGCGAGATAACAAACCTCACATTTTGTGATGATGTTGAGCATTTCATTACGATCAGTAATATTCTGTACTCTCATAAATATCCATTCTTTACATTGCAATAATAGTAAATTTTTTATGGCTATTATGAATTCATATAGTTTTCTATTTTTGCATGTCACATAAGAATAGATAACCTATGCTAAAAACTCATTTAGAAGATACAGGGGATATTCTGTTTAAATACAGGAGTTATATTCCGCTAATATTATATGTTTTCGCAACCATAGCTTTATTGATTGATGAGAAACATATTTTTGCATACGATAGTCTGGGTTGGAGTATAACATGTTTATTGGTTTCTTTACTGGGGTTATTCATTCGTGTAATGACCATTGGCTATATTGCGCGAAATACATCCGGAAGAAATACTACTGAAGGACAGATAGCGGATAGTATCAACACAACAGAAATGTATTCTATGGTACGTCATCCGCTTTACCTGGGTAATTTCTTTATGTGGCTGGGATTAATTTTATATGTTTCTATTCCCTGGCTGATTGTATTAAGCATTTTGTTCTTTTATATATTATATGAACGAATTATGTTGGCAGAAGAACGGTTTATCAGAAATAAATTTGGTGAAGTTTTCGATCAATGGGCAAAAACAACTGCGGCATTTTGGCCCAGGAGATTCAGATGGATAAAGTCCAACAAAAAATTTTCCATCAAAAAAGTTATGCGGAGGGAATACAGTGGAATACTGGCACTTAGCATAAGCTTTGTGTATGTTGACCTGTTGAAGAATTACCAATATACCGGTGATTTTAATGTTCAAAAATTCTGGCTCATAGCAGGTAGCATTGGAGTTATTATTTGGTTTACGTTACGTTCACTCAGAAAATGGACAAACATTTTAGAATCAAAGAAAAAGCACTGATATTTCAACAAATAGCGAGTTACTCTGTTTATCAAGTGTTAAGTTTTTTAGTTATTTACAAGGAATATCAGCTCGTAAACAGTGATCTGTGGCAAACAATATCGTTATTATAATAGAAATACAATCAAAACACGAACAAATATGAAATATGATGTAATTGTAGTAGGCAGTGGACCGGGAGGTTATGTTGCTGCTATTCGTGCATCCCAACTGGGATTGAAAACTGCTGTTGTTGAAAAAGAATCAATAGGGGGAATCTGTTTAAACTGGGGGTGTATTCCCACAAAAGCGTTGTTAAAAAGTGCTCAGGTGTACAACTATGTTTCCCATGCGGGTGATTATGGTGTGGCGGTTGAGGGGAATTTTAAACCTGATTTTGAAGCAATGATTAAGCGGAGTCGCAACGTTGCTGATGACATGAGTAAAGGTGTTCAGTTTTTATTAAAAAAGAATAAAATTGAACAAATAATGGGTCATGGCCGTGTAAAACAAGGAAAAAAAGTAGAAGTAGAAGATGCTGACGGTAAAAAAACCGAATATGAAGCAGATCATATCATTATTGCTACCGGAGCAAGATCACGTGAGCTCCCTGCGATGAAACAGGACGGCAAAAAGATCATTGGCTATCGCAAAGCAATGTCCCTGAAAAAGAAACCGGAGTCGATGGTGGTCGTGGGCTCGGGAGCTATTGGTTCTGAGTTTGCCTATTTTTACAATGCAATAGGAACAAAAGTTACATTGGTAGAATACATGCCAAATATCATTCCGGTGGAAGATGAGGATGTCTCAAAACAACTGGCACGAAGCTTTAAAAAGAATAAAATCAAGGTAATGACATCCACAGAAGTAACAGCCGTGGATACCAGTGGTGATAAATGCAAAGTGACGGTAAAAAACAAGAAGGGAGAGCAAGAAATTGAAGCAGATGTGGTTTTATCAGCGGTGGGCATTCAATCAAATATAGAAGATATTGGTCTGGAAGATGTTGGCATTAAAACCGAAAAAGATAAAGTCGTTGTTGACGAGTTTTACCGGACAAATGTAGATGGATACTATGCGATCGGAGATATACTAAAAGGTCCGGCACTTGCTCATGTGGCTTCTCATGAAGGAATTATCTGTGTAGAAAAGATTGCCGGTGAGGAACTACAGCCATTGGATTACAACAATATTCCGGGAAATACATATACGATTCCTGAAGTAGCTTCGGTTGGTTATACGGAAAAGCAAGCCAAAGAAGCCGGATATGATATAAAGGTCGGTAAATTTCCTTTTACAGCATCGGGTAAAGCTAAAGCTGCCGGAAATGCTGACGGCTTTGTGAAAGTCATTTTTGATGCAAAATATGGAGAATGGCTGGGGGCTCACATGATTGGTGAGAATGTTACGGAAATGATCTCCGAAGCTGTTGTAGCCCGGAAACTGGAAACTACCGGACATGAGATCATAAAATCTGTTCATCCACATCCTACTATGTCTGAAGCTGTCATGGAAGCTGTCGCTGATGCTTATGATGAAGTGATTCATTTATAAATGAATTGGAATAAAAGGGTCAAGAATGCATTATTACTGTTGATTATTAAATCAACCAGCAGTGATGCATTTTTTTAAATTTTAGTATAAACGAAATGTACGTTTACCTCGAAAATATATCTTAAATTTGTGTTTAATGATGGATGGGGTAAAGAACATATCAAACCGGCATAAGACAGGTCAATTGGAGATACCGTATTTAAATTTTTTTGGTGAAACCCCATTTGATTTGGAAATTACGTATGGAAATATACCGGAAACAATAGGTCAACCATATCAAAGTACTCCTTTCTATAAAATTTCAGGATCAGAGTTTATACTAAGTGTTCCCGGCATTGCCGATTATTATGTTTCAAAAGGCAAACAAATTATTATTAATAGAAAAGCCGGGACTACGGAAAATGAGGTATTATTGTTTTTAATGGACTCAGTTTTTTCGGTATTAATATACCAACAGGGTTTAATGTCATTTCACGGGATGGCAATAGAAAAAGATGGACTTGCACATGTTTTTGCCGGTTCTCCGGGAGCAGGGAAGTCTGTGTTAGCTTATGAACTTTTAAAGACCGAAAAATACCGGTTAATATCTGATGGCCAAATTTTCAGCGATGGTAAAGTTGTGTTCAGTGGATTTCATAACATAACGTTATGGCAGGATATGATTGAGTTCTATGACTTGAGTAGCGAAGAGCTGATAAGGGCAAGACCCGCCTTAAACAAATACTGGTTTCAAGCGGATAATTATACAATGGATCATGCTTACCCAATCGCAGCGATTTGGATAATGCCCCGTGTCAGAAATGAAACGTATGAAATTAAGGATTTAAAAGGGAAACAGAAGCTTAAAAGATTATGGGATATCAGATCCTGGAAAAAGCTGGCGGAACTGATGAATTATAAAAAGGATATATTCGGGCAATATGTTCAGATGGCTAATACCTTGTCCATTAAAGAGGTTAGCTTTTATCATGATTTCGGGAAAAACATGAATCCGCAGAAACTGGCATCGATGATCAAAAACGAACTGGACCAATGGAAAAAAAAGTGATCTGGCTGGCTTCATATCCAAAATCAGGCAATACCTGGTTTCGCATCATTTTGTCCAATCTCATGGGAGAACAGGAAATTGACATAAACGATATGGAGAAAATGCCGATATCCAGTTCAAGGCCTGTATGGGAAAACTATACCGGATTTGATTCTTCGAATTTTTTTCATGAAGAGGCCGGTAAACTGAGACCCATCACCAATGACCTGTATGCACAGGACTGCAATGAAATAACTTTTCGAAAGTGTCATGATGCTTACACTTTTATTGATCATAAAACACCATTGCTGGGTAGTCCTGAGTTTCATAAAGCAATTTACATTATAAGGAATCCGCTTTCTATAGTTGCTTCACTGGCGAATCATAATAATGTAACGATTGATAAAGCGATACAGCAAATGGCTGATGAATCATATAGCCTGAACAATACAAACAGAAAATGGACCAATCAGCTCAGGCAAAAGCTGTTTTCGTGGAACTCCCATGTTGAAAGCTGGACCAACGCCCAAAATCTGGAAAAAGTAATGATCAGGTATGAAGATTTGTTTGACAATTCTTTGGAAACCTTAAGGAAAGCAATCTTTTTCACTGGTTTGGAATATGATGATAATCAGATCATGAATGCTTACCATGAAAGTCATTTTGAGAAGGTTAAGCAACAAGAGAATAAGCAGGCCTTTAAAGAAAAGCCTCCGCAACTTCAGCGTTTTTTCCGTAAAGGCAGAACAGATAGCTGGAAAGAAGAATTGACTCCGGAACAGGCCGGGAAAGTTATTAAACACCACTGGCGAATGATGGAAAAATACAATTATCTTAGCAGCGAAGCTTTATCATTTACTGGAATAACAATGGATGAACTGAAAGAGAAAGCCTAACATGTTTTATAAAACATTATACGGATATAAAATAGAAACTGACCTGGACTTGCCATACCTGTTGGATGATGACGGGAACAGTTCAAGAGGGACGGTTTATGTGTGTGCCGGAAAGGTGCCTGAAAAACTTACATATCCGCTAGTGGAAAGGAAGTTATTTCAGGCCGGAGAAGGGATGCTCAGAGTTATAATTCCGGAATTATGCGTATTTTTTATAGAAGCGAAAGGGAAGAATATTCATATCACCTATGATGCAATGCAGGGGGCATCATTAAGAGATATCAGTGCCTATTTGGTAGGTTCTGTTTTCGCAGGTGCTATGCATTTGAAAGATGAGTTTGCTTTACATGCCGGTTCAATGAACATAGGCAATCAAACCATTTTAATAGCAGGAGATTCTGGTGCCGGTAAATCTTCATTAATTGCTGAAATGTTAAAACAAAATGCCGAACTTGTTACGGATGATGTTTCTGTTGTTGATAAAAAAAATAATAATCCTGTAATAATGCCGGGACATCCCAATATCAGATTGTGGAAAGATGCGGCTGAAGTGACAGGTTTTCAGTATAGTGAGGATAACAAAATAGGAAGCATGGAACCCAAATACTGGATTCCGGTTCCCCAAAACTACACGGGTATCTCAAAAAAAATCGTTAAATTATTTGTGTTATCCGGCGAAAGGACAGACAGTGTTCAGTTTAATCAGGTTTACGGTTTTGATAAAGTGAAAATTATCCGCTCCATCAATGCATTAAGAATATTGATCAGGGCGTTGAACAGGCAGCCATCCTTTTTTAAACAGGCAGCAAGTCTTGCAGATATAATTGATGTGTATGTTGTGAAAAGACCCGAAGGGTATTACTCAAAACTAATAGCTGACCATATATTTAATTTGATAGAAATGAACCAAATAAAAATTAAACCAAATGCTTAGCGAAAAAAATGTTATTCAAAAATCAGATAATTCAATAGAAAGCACCATTGACGGAGATATTGTTTTGATGAACCTGGATAATAATGAATATTATTCCATGGATGATATTGGAAGTGCGATTTGGCAGATGTTAAATGAGCCCAAATCCATTGAACGTATTATCAATGAACTTTTAAAACAATATAAAGTTGACAGAGAGGTTTGTGCAAAGGATACAATGAAGTTTCTGGAGCAATTGTACGATAAAGGAATTATCAAAATAAACGAATAAAATTGTTAAGACTCATAAGAAAATTTATTATTTATTCAACAATTTGGCTGATTCTTTTGTTAAGTAAGCTTATAATAAAAGGTTTTCCGCTTAAGCGTTTACAATGGTTGATCGGGAGGCCAATAAAAGAACAGAATAATAAGCTGCATCCGAGCGATAATGAATTACAAAAAAAGAGAGCCTGGAAAGCCGGACGGGCCATTGACAAAATATCAAAGAGGGTCTTATGGAAATCCGTTTGTCTTGATCAGGCTGTGGCAGCATCTATTGTTCTCAGTTTATTGAAAATCCCCTTCCGGTTCCATCTGGGATTAAAAAAACAGGAAAACCTGAAAGCTCATGCATGGGTTTCATATGGCGAACTGATCGTTACGGGAAGGCATCATAAGGACAGTTATAATGAAATAATCGTGTTTGAGAAATAAAGAAATTTAAAAATAACATCAAATTAAATTGCAAAGCGTAAATATTTTTTTTACTTTTGCTTGCCCCTAACAAAAAAAATAGTTACTTTTACATTAAAACAACTATGATCATGGAAAATATAAACCAAACAAAAACAAAAATCCTGGAGTGGCATCAACCCAAACTGGAAGTTCTATCATTGGACGAAACCCAACAGACAACCACATATTACTATACGTCACAGCCACAGAATGATGATGGGGCATTTGGGACAAGTATTCCTTTGTAAGCAACAAAAGTATTGCCAGATGTAATAAGCAATCATTATTTTTGTATGGTTTCGGGGTGACAATTAATTTTAAATGCAAAAAATCCCTCTTCTAAAAAAGTTTCTGTCTGACTTTTTTTCTTTCGTCAGGTTCAAGGGGCTTTTTAAAATTATATCGGTAAACAGTTTACAGGGGATCATGCAGGGAATTGGCCTTGTTTTGATCATCCCTTTATTGCATTTGCTAAATCCTGCCGGGGGCACCCAAAATGACATAGCACAAGTAATTCAACAATTTTTCAACGGTTTAAATCTGCCATTGACCATTCATTCGGTGGTTATTGTATATGTTTTTCTGGTTTCTTTCAGTGTTATACTGCGGCAATATCAAAGGATACTTTCCACTTCTTATATTCAGCGCTATATTTCCGGCTTACGCATCGCTTTATTTGAAAAGATCAGCAATGCCAAATGGGAATTCATTCAAAATAAGAAACGATCCTATTTTATTCATTCGCTAACGCAGGATATTAATCAGGTGGGAATCACAACGTTTAATTTATTACGGGTTATCAGTACCTTATTGATCATTCTGTTCAATGTGTTAGTGGCCATTTTGATTGATCCATTATTTACAATTCTAACTATTTTGTTTACTGGTATTCTGGCGTACTTTAGCAGGCCATTACTTAAAAAGGCGCACAGCATAGGATTTATGTCCAGAAGTTTCCACAGGAATATTTACAATAGCGCCAGTGAAATGCTTTATGGCTTAAAAAGCGTTAAGAGTCATCATCTGGAACAAGAACTTCAAAAAAGTTTTGGTATTGTTTCCGGGGGCATGGTAAAACATGTGATAGCTTTCATAAAAACACAAGCATTCACAAGAGCAATGCATGGAATTTTGTCAGTCATTGTTTTGGGAGCCTATCTGATCTTATCCATAGAACTGTTTAACATTTCAACAGCTTCATTAATTGTTTTAGTGGTTATTTTCAGCAGGCTTGTGCCCAAATTATCAGGGTTGGTGACGTTTTGGCAAAATGTATTAAATGCGTTACCGGCATTTGAAGGGCTTGACCGCTTGTTTAATGAAGCCGGTAATAAAAAGGAAGTGCTTGATTCAACCGACGAAGGATACCTGAAATTGAACAAGGAGCTTCGAATGGAGGACGTTAGTTATCAATATCCGGATGGATTTTCCATAAAGGATTTAAACGTTGACATTCCTGCTCATTCCCTGGTTGCTATTGCCGGAGAATCGGGAAGTGGAAAAACCAGTGCTACTGATCTGATAACCGGTTTATATAAGCCGGCAGAAGGATTTATTTATATTGATAATAATCCGTTGAAAGATGATTTTGTGTTGAAATGGAGAAACTCGATCAGTTATGTCACACAGGAGGTTTACTTTTTTAATGATACGATACGGAATAATCTTTTATTCGGCATTAACCGGGAAGTAAAAGAAGAAGAAATATGGCAGGTATTGAAAGACTGTGCATTAGCTGATACAATAGGAAACACTGAACACGGCCTTGATACCCTTGTAGGAGACCGTGGTACGTCGCTTTCAGGAGGCGAACGTCAACGTTTGGCTTTGGCCAGAGCGGTGCTCCGGCAGCCAACCCTGCTTATTCTTGATGAAGCTACCGGTGCACTTGATTATGCGGTTGAAAACAAGATATACCGGTTTTTGCACAGCCTGAAAAATAGAATGACAGTGATTGTTATTGCCCATCGTTTGTCTACTTTACAATATGCCGATAATATCTTTGTGCTGGATGACGGAAAACTTGTTGAAAAAGGTAAATGGGAAGAACTAAAAGCAAAACCGAACGGACATTTGAGGCGTCTGTTGGATGAAGGAGAAATGAGATAAAATAAGGGCTAATACAATATCTTGAAATTCTTATTTCAATCCCAAATCAAAAACAATTTTATACTTTTATTCACCGATTAAACCGGTTGAATTATGGAAAGAATAAAAACGGAAATACCAGATTTATATGTTGTTGAACCCAGGGTTTTTCAGGATGACAGAGGCTATTTTTTTGAATCCTATAATGAATACAAACTGAAAGAACAGGGGCTTGACATCAAATTTGTGCAAGACAATGAATCAAAATCGCAAAAGCATGTTTTGAGGGGTTTACACTTTCAAAAACCACCATTTGCGCAGGGAAAGCTGGTTCGGGTTATCAAAGGAAAAGTATTAGATGTAGCTGTTGATATTCGTCAGGGAAGTCCTACATTCGGCCGGTATCATGCCGTGGAAATCAGTGAGGAAAATAAGCGTATGTTTTGGATACCACCGGGGTTTGCGCATGGATTTGTTACTCTGGAAAACGGAACAATATTTTTTTATAAATGCACGGATTTTTATAATAAAGAATCAGAAGGCAGTATTCTGTGGAATGATCCGGAATTGAATATACAATGGGGAGTTGATTCTCCAATACTTTCAGAAAAAGATCAAAATGCACAACGGTTTTCCCAATTTGATTCTCCATTTATCTATAAACAATAATAAACTCATGAAAACAAAGAACTGGCTCATATTTTTTGCTTTAGCTGTTATATCAGCAATTTCTATTTATCTATTCGTATTTTCTACCGGGCAAAAAACAGAATTAACAGATAATGATTACCGGAAAGCATTTCACAAACATTATAAGATATTTGCGGCAAAAGTACCTGACAGCTTATCTTTTGCAGGGGAATCTGTACCAATCGATCGATATGATATTCGCGAGAGCCTTGACCGGGAATTGCTGGTTAATTCATACTGGCATTCCAATTCCCAACTAATGTTTAAACGGGCATTCCGTTACTTTCCGGTTATTGACAGTGTGTTGGCTGCTAACAGCATACCGGAAGACTTTCGTTATCTGGCCATGATTGAAAGCGGTTTGCAAAATGTGGTTTCACCGGCAGGTGCTACCGGAATTTGGCAAATCATGAAGGGAACCGGAATTGAACATGGTCTGGAGATTAATAATCAGGTGGATGAACGTTATCATCTGGTGAAAGCCACAGAAACAGCCTGTATCTATTTAAAAGAGGCCAAGGAACGTTTTGGTACCTGGACACTTGCCGCTGCTTCCTATAATATGGGAAAAGCTGCTATTGCCCGTGAGCTGGCCAGACAGAAAGCCGATAACTATTATAACCTCTATTTAAATACTGAAACTGCCCGGTATGTGTTCAGAATACTAGCCGTTAAAACAATTTATGAAAGTCCGACAGAATATGGATTCTATTTCAGAAAGAAAGATTTTTATCCACCCTTGGAAACAAAAATACTTGAAACGGATAGTACAAACATAGACCTTGTTGAGTTTTCAGATCATTTGAATATTCCATATAAGGTGTTGAAAATGTTAAACCCCTGGATTAGAGCGGATTGGCTAACAAACAGGGATGAAAAATCCTACCAAATTCGAATTCCTGTTGCAAACGGTTTGAATTACAGCCTGATTATGCAGCCTTATGAAGATGATCAGCAAATATTTAATGATACATTACTTGTGGAACAAATTCGATGAATAGATGTTGAGGTGTATTGAGGAAACGGGTGTTTAGTTATGAAGGAAGAAATTGTTACAATTAGCGATCAGTTAAAATCCGGTGAAGAGGCAGATTATAAGTCAGATGAGCAGCTATGTATATTAGGTGCCAGGGTTCATAATCTGAAAAACATAGACTTAAAATTACCGCGTAATAAATTGAGTGTTATTACAGGTTTAAGTGGAAGTGGAAAATCTTCGCTGGCATTTGATACAATTTATGCTGAAGGTCAAAGGCGTTATATGGAAACGTTTTCTGCTTATGTCCGCCAGTTTATTGGAAATATGGAACGGCCGGATGTCGATAAAATTACGGGACTAAGCCCGGTAATATCTATAGAACAGAAGACAACGAGCAAAAATCCGCGATCGACTGTTGGTACAGTAACCGAGATTTATGACTTTTTACGGCTTCTTTATGCCCGCGTTGCAGAAGCGTATTCTTATGTGACGGGTAAAAAGATGGTTCAGTATACAGAAGATCAGATAATTGATATCATTCATAAACATTTTTCCGGCAGGAGAGCTGTTGTCCTGGCTCCAGTGGTAAAGGGGCGAAAGGGACATTATCGTGAATTATTTGAAACCATTAGAAAACAAGGATTTACAAAAGTTCGGGTTGATGGTGAATTGCGGGATATCAGCTTTGGGATGAAATTGGATCGATACAAAATTCATGATATTGAAATTGTTATCGACCGGATTAAAGTGCATGCTGAGGAGCGGCTCCGAACAAAAAAAGCAGTAGACCTGGCCATGAAGCACAGCCGCGGTATTGTGATGGTCATGGACTATGATTCACATGAGATAAAACAATACAGCCGGTCATTAATGTGTGTGGATTCCGGTATTTCATATGATCCACCAGAGCCCAATACTTTTTCATTCAACTCTCCGTATGGCGCCTGTCCTAAATGCAACGGACTGGGGACAGTTTCGGAAGTGGACATGAAACGCATTATTCCCGATGATACATTGAGTTTTAAAGATGGAGGACTGGCACCTGTCGGGAAATATAAAAACTCATGGATATTTCGCCAACTGGAAGCTATAGGGCAGCAATTTGGTTTTGATATGAATACTCCCATTCGTAATATCCCGGAGGGAGCCATGAATGTTATTCTATATGGATCAAGCCAACCTCTGAAAATAAAAAATGATTACCTGGGAGTTACATCTTCTTATGACCTGACCTTTGAAGGCGTTGTTAATTTTATTCTGAACCAGAACGCTGAAGATGCACCGCGAAATATCAGGAAATGGGTTACTGGTTTTATGAACCGAACAGAGTGTCCGGCCTGTAAGGGTTACCGGTTAAAAAAGGAATCTTTGCATTTCAAATTAGCCGGGAAACACATTGGAGAACTAGCCAATATGGATTTGCTTGAGTTAAAAAACTGGATGGATATTGTTCCTGAAAGATTATCCAGTCGACAGCAAACAATCGCCCATGAAATTATCAGAGAGATTAACACCCGGATAAGCTTTCTGCTGGATGTTGGAATAGATTATCTTTCACTGAATCGTCCGGCAAAAAGTCTAAGTGGAGGGGAAGCTCAACGAATTCGTCTTGGCACGCAAATTGGCTCTCAATTGGTTGGTGTTTTATATATCCTTGATGAGCCAAGCATTGGATTACATCAAAGAGATAACAGGCGGTTAATAGATTCATTAAAAAAGTTGCGGGATATCGGAAATTCTGTAATTGTAGTTGAACATGATGAAGATATGATACGATCAGCAGACATTATTGCAGACATAGGGCCTGGAGCCGGAAGGCTGGGCGGCGAAATTGTTGCTTTAGGTGAACCATCTGAAATTGAGCAGGCTGATACAATTACAGGGGATTACCTGAGTAACCGGCGGGAAATTAAAATACCGGAAATACGAAGGCAGGGAAACGGTACGCGATTGAAGTTGTTTAATGCACGTGGCAATAACCTTAAAAATGTAGATTTGGATTTGCCTTTAGGAAAGCTGGTCTGCATTACAGGTGTTTCAGGAAGTGGAAAATCCTCATTGATAAACGAAACACTGTATCCGGTTTTAAATCGTCATTTCTTTAACGCAGAAAAAAAACCCTTACCGTATGATTCTATTAAAGGGTTAAAAAATATCGACAAGGTCATTGAGATTAATCAGTCTCCCATAGGTAGAACGCCAAGGTCAAATCCGTCAACTTATACAGGTTTATTTAGCCTGATCAGAAATCTTTTTGTACAGTTGCCGGAATCGCGCATTCGTGGATATAAACCCGGCCGGTTTTCTTTTAATGTTAAAGGAGGGCGTTGCGAAGAATGTAAAGGCGCAGGTGTTAAAGTCATTGAGATGAATTTTTTACCGGATGTTCAGGTGCCCTGTGAAGCTTGTAACGGAAAACGCTATAACAGGGAAACGCTTGAAGTACGCTACAAAGGGAAGTCCATTAATGATGTTTTGAATATGACTATTAACCAAGCTGTAGAGTTTTTTGACAGTATTCCTCAAATCAAAAGAAAACTAAAAACATTACAGGATGTCGGACTTGGTTATATAACACTGGGACAGCAATCCACAACGCTTTCAGGAGGAGAAGCACAACGCGTAAAGCTATCTGCGGAATTATCTAAAAAAGATACCGGGAAAACGCTTTATATTTTGGATGAGCCAACTACAGGTCTTCATTTTGAAGACATTCGTGTATTGTTGAATGTGTTAAATAAACTTGTGGATAAAGGTAATACGGTCATTATTATTGAACATAACATGGATGTGATTAAAATGGGCGATCATATCATTGACCTTGGGCCTGAAGGGGGAAACAGGGGAGGTGAAATTATTGGCAGTGGAAGCCCGGAAGAAATAATTAATCAGAAAGACAGCTATACCGCATCGTATTTGAATTACGTACTGAAAAAAAAGAACACATAACTCTTTTTTATTAAATTTGAATAATTACTAAATTCATAAACTTATGTTAGGAGAAGACCACCATTTGAATGAGGAGGAAAAAATCCGCAAAGCATTTTCAGCTAAAGACTGGAATGAGATCAAGACCAATGATTCATGGCAGATGTTTAAGATTATTTCGGAGGTTGTTGGAGGCTTTGAAAAGCTTGCCCGGATTGGCCCTTGTGTTTCAGTTTTTGGATCAGCAAGAACAAAACCGCAACATAAAAATTATAAAATTGCTGAAGAAATTGCCTATAAACTAACGCAAAATGGATTTGGGATTATCACCGGTGGCGGGCCTGGGATTATGGAGGCAGCTAATAAAGGGGCTTCCAGAGGTAATGGAAAATCCGTAGGGTTAAATATTGCTTTGCCATTCGAACAAGCGTCAAATAAATTCATTGACCCGGATAAACTCTTCACATTTGATCATTTCTTTATCCGTAAGGTTATGTTTATGAAGTATTCACAGGGATATATTGTAATGCCCGGAGGATTTGGAACACTTGATGAATTCTTTGAAGCGGTGACATTGATCCAAACCCAGAAGATGGTTCATTTTCCAATCATTCTGGTGGTTAAAGATTATTGGGAAGATATGATCAAGTGGATTAAAAACAGATTACTGGAAGAAAAAAATATAAGTCCGGAAGATATAGACATCATTCAGGTTGTGGATTCAGCCGATGAAGCTGTGAATGCGATTAACAAGTTCTACGAAAAATACTCACTCAAACCGAACTTCTGATATTAGCAGATTTTATCTAACCTGTATTTATTATGAATAGTATAGGCTAAAAAATTGGTTATCCGGGATTTTAATGGGTGCTATAGGATAATCTGGAAAGAATTTGGCTGTTTGTTCGGAGTCTTTACGGTAATGTATTTCTGCTCACATAAGAATGAAATAAAGCATTTTTTTACGATCAATTCATCAATATAGATCAACTAAAACTATAATTTTTCACTGTGATTGCAATAAATTTTTCATTGCATCTCTGTTTGCTTGATGATGGATATTTTTGGATTCTTTAGCGAAAAGACTTTCCAGTCTTCCTTTATATTTTTCAATTACTTTTGCCCTGACTAGTTTCATTGTAGAATTTATAAGTTTATTCTCTTCCGTAAACGCTTCATGCAAGATAGCCACAGAAGAAGGTAACCAGCGTTGCGGGAAAAAGTTTTCTTTTTCGCCTCCGGTATAAAAAGGGTTTAATTCTTTCTGTATTTTATCGAGGCATAAATCAACAGCATCTTCTGCATCAGGACTAATATTATTTTTGTTTTTAAGCCAGTTAACCAAATTTTCCCTGTTAGGGACAAGTAAAGCCACAGTATAGGGTGATTGATTATTGTAGAGCATAACCTGTTTAATATATCTGGATTGTTCAACCAGTGCTTCTTCAATTCCTTCTGGTGAGTATTTTTCACCATCACTGCTAATTAAAAGACTTTTAAACCGACCGGTAACATAAAGGAACCCGTCCGGGTCAAAATAGCCCATATCCCCTGTATAAAGCCAGCTATTTTTGATTGTTTCTTTCGTGCCTTGCTCGTTTTTCCAGTATCCCTGCATTACGTTATCACCTTTGACAACAATTTCTCCTTTTTTACCCTGGGGTAATTCATTGCCATTATGATCGCATATCTTTACTTCCAGTTCAGGGACGATCTTTCCGGATGAGCCAAGCTTATGGACATCAGGAGTGTTTGCGGAAATTATTGGCGCTGCTTCTGTGAGACCATAACCCTGATACATGGGAATGCCAATAGCATAAAAGAATCGTTGCAGTTCAATGTCCAGCAAGGCTCCTCCACCAACAAAAAACTTTAGCCTGCCTCCAAAACCGGAACGGATTTTATTAAATAAAATGCGCTCATAAAATATATGGGGTATTCTCAGGAAAGAACGGAAGCCACCACCTTTATTATATCCTTCACGATTGTACTTATAAGCATTTATTAAAGCTGAATTAAATAATTTAATAGCTCTTATACCTCCAGCATCACGGATTCCCTTTTCAATATTTTTTCTGAAATTTTTTGCTAAAGCAGGAACACTTAACAAGAAATGGGGCCTGATATCTTTTATGTTTTGAGGAATGTTTTTTAAGGTCTCAAGAGCTGTTTTCCCTGGTTTTACAGATGCCATGGAAGCTCCGACTGAAATCAACGTATAAACTCCTACGGTGTGAGCAAAAGAATGGTCCCAGGGTAAAATAAGCAGCGAGGTATAATAATCCGGGACGTCAAAAATGGCAGTTGCCTGCCGGGTATTTGTAATATAGTTTTTGTGGGAGAGCATAATGCCTTTTGGGTCCGAGGTCGTCCCTGATGTATAACAGATATTAACCGTATCATCCTGGTCCAGTTCCGATATGATTTCATCGTATAAATCGGGGTTTGCTTTCAGTTCCAG
>JAIPAE010000001.1 GCA_021740245.1 Bacteroidales bacterium
GATTGCTTCTGTTTTGCAGGAAGAAGGATATAAAGTCGGATTGTATACCTCGCCTCATTATCGTGATTTTCGTGAACGAATACGCATCAATGGCATGACTATTCACGAACAGGAAGTAATCCATTTTATTGAATCGTATTATCCGGATTTGGAGCATTTGTCACCCTCCTTTTTTGAACTCACCTTTGCAATGGCAACGGAGTATTTTAAAAACCAGCAAGTGGACATTGCCGTTTGGGAAACTGGCATGGGAGGTCGACTGGATTCAACAAACATTGTTTGCCCGGATATGACGATAATTACAAATATTTCTTTTGATCATACACGCTTCTTAGGGAATACATTACCCGAGATTGCCCGTGAAAAAGCAGGCATTATCAAATACAATACTCCTGTTATCATTGGAGAAAAACAGGAAGAGATCAGACAAGTTTTTGAGAATGTAGCATCAAAAATGAATGCTCCGATAATATATGCTTCGGATGAAATTGATTTTGAACAAATTAATTTTACTAATAATGGAATAGGCGTAATATGGAATAAATTTTCGCTGTACTTACCTTTCCCGGTATCATATCAGATTAAAAATTTGAAAACATCTTTAGCTGTGATTACGAATTTAAAGAAACAGGGATGGCATCTGTCTGATAAATCGATATCAGCAGGAATTGAAAAAGTTGTATCAAATACAGGGTTTCAGGGGCGCTTTCAAATACTTGGCCAAAAACCGTTGACTATTGCTGACAGTGCACATAACCCTGCTGGTCTTGAAGAAACTATGAGACAACTGAAGCATTTTAATACAGCAACAAAACATTTTGTATTGGGAATGGTCAATGATAAAGATATTCAAAAAGCATTGTCGCTGATGCCCAAAGAAGCACAATATTATTTTGCTAAAGCTGATATTCCACGCGGCTTAAAAGCAAAAGAACTGAAAAAGATGGCCAAAGAGATAGGCCTAAAAGGGAAATGTTATGCATCCGTAAAAGAGGCATTTCAAGCTGCCAGGAAAAATGCTTCTGTGGATGATTTAATCTTTATCGGTGGAAGTACGTTTACGGTAGCCGAAGTTATTTGAAAGGTGTTATGCTTCATAAAGCTAAAATATTCTATGTATAGCTTTTGATTACTTCAAAGCAAAGTCATAGATATATTAGTCTTCTTTCTTTAATGAATTTACTTTCTCAACGGCAATCAATTTGTCATAATTTTCACCGCCAGGGCGATGGTATACAAATATGGTATAATCGTTTTCAGTTTCATAATGTTGCCCCTCAAACAAGCTGGCATCCCCGGTGTTTGAGCCATTCGGCAAAAAAACGTATTGGTAATTATAATAGCCCTGCTTCAGATACATGGCTAATTCATATCCTTTAGCTTCGTAGTTGTAATTCATCTTCGCTTTATCGATAAATTGCCATTTACTGAGTTCTCCCATAACATAAATATTGCCATCTGTCATCGGTGCGGGATATGGCAGGAAAAAATGTACCCAGGCATAATCTGCTTCTAACTCTTTTTGACGGTTCACGTCATACGAAATAATGTAATAATTGCCATTAATATCTTCCACAGAAACATAGCCGGCATAAGGATTTATTTTATCGCTTTTCAGCTCTACATGGTTTCCCAGTGAATCATAATATATTCTTTTTATCCCGGGAACCTGATGTTTTAAAGAGCGGGTATCAAAAAAACGGAATTCATTTAATCCGCTGAATATGAGCTTTCCGTCAAAATTAAAATCCAGTTTGTCAGGCATTATCGATCTGGGCTCTATATTTTTAATCATCTTATCCCAACGCATATTTTGCATTAACTGTATTTTCAAATTCCCTGAGGGGTCTGCGATATAGTAATCACCCGGTTTGATAGCAAAATCTACCTCCTGATGTGTATAACGTTTTCCGGGCGTTATCGCTTGTTTTACAACGGCCTCTACGGTAAGTTTTGGTTCATAGACCATAAAGCGATGTGTAAGTACTGGCCTGTCGCGCTTACCGGTTTCATAAACCGATAAAATATAATTTCCAGATATAGAGGGCACAACTTCACCTTGCTTTGGGAATTTGAGTGTGTAATGTGTGAAGTCTTCCATAGTATTAAACGAAAAGGAATGATTTTCGATAAGGCCATCTGTATATCCATTGACATAATCACTTTTAAACAAATCAGATACCTGCCAGTCCGAGGTGCAATGAATAATTTCGTAACGGTAAGATTTTACATCAGCATCAAGGTCATCAAATGACAAAACAAGCTGATCATTGCTATTCAGTTTTATAATTGGCATGGATAAAGCAAATCCGGCTTTATGAAGGCGAACCGAACGTATATTTTCCTGATAGACATAATCCTGACAGCGGAAATAATCCTCTTCATAGTATCCTTGCTGCTCCTGTTGTTTCTCGGGACTAACAGTTGTTTGTTCCAGCGAAGTACATCCTGAAAAAAACAGAGTACCCAATAATAAGAATTTTATAATATTGTGCATATATAACAGATGTTTTTTCTTATTTAAGTTCTTTTAACGGATCCCAGAAAAAATCATTATAGTTTTGAATCCGGTCATTAATAACAGTTAAACCTTCGTTTTCAAGCAATTCTCTCATTAATCCGGGATGATCGAAATGATATTTCCCTGTGAGTTGACCATTTCTGTTTACAACCCGATGTGCAGGTATCTCCTTATCATGAGCATAGGAATGGTTCATAGCCCAACCTACCATCCGTGCACCGGAGCGCATTCCCAGATATGCTGCAATGCTGCCATAATTCGTAACACGTCCTTTCGGTATTTGAACAACGATGTCATATACTTTTTTAAAATATGTTTGGCTTTTGTTACTCATCCATACTTGATTTGTTCAATGTAAAACTAATATACTTTATTCTTTTACCTTTTTCAAGCCACATTTGTTCATAAAATGTTTGAATATCAGTAACAGGGCCCTGTACTTTATCCCGATAAACGTCTTCTGAAATCAGATGAATATTATGTTTATATTCATAAATCACTTCTTTTGTGAATTCAAATAACACGTCATCATCTGTTTTTAAATGAATAATCGCATCCTCTTTAAGCAAGGGTTTATATCGTTGCAAAAACTGTGGTGATGTCAGTCTTTTTTTTCTTCTCGACTTGCGCAGGTGCGGATCAGGAAAAGTGATCCATATCTCATCAACCTCATGTTTCCCAAAGAAGAATTGTATAAGCTCTATTTGTGTTCTGATAAACGCAACATTATTTAGATTTTCCCCATTAGATTTTTTACAACCCTTCCACATTCGAGCGCCTTTAATATCCAGGCCTATAAAATTTTTCTGTGGAAATTTCCTGGCCAGCTCAACAGTATATTCGCCCTTGCCGCATGCCAATTCGAGGATCAAAGGATTTTGATTATGAAAAAAACCGGAGCACCATTGCCCCTTATTCTCAAAACCTTCTTCTTCCAGTTCTTCATATGACCTTTGAAACATATTTTCAAAAGTGGCATTTTCTGCAAAACGCCTTAATTTTTTCTTACCCACGATATGCTACTTTAATAGTTTAATATCAGGATTCAGGGATAGGTTAATAACGGTCCAGCCAGGCACCGCTGTTTTCTTTTGCCCGGATTTGGTGAAGTGTCTTTATAGCTGTTTGTTTATCCGTGTGAAAGCTATAGACAACCCTTTGTAATCCTTTCGGAGTTTGGCCCTGAATAGTGGCTTGATATCCTTTTCCCTTTAACTCCTCTACCAGTTCTTCCGCATTTTTTTGCGACCGGAAACAACCGGCTATTATTAAATAATCTCCTTCAGATGCTTGTTTATGGAAAGTTTCTGTTTCTTTTTTTTGATTACCCTGCTTCTGTTCCGGTATAGGAATTTGCCCGGATGCATTATCTGATTTTAATGTGTCAGAGTTATCCGTACTGGTTATTGTATCCTTTTTTGAAACTTCTGCTGTAGTGTCTGCTTCAGCAATAGCTGTCTTTTCAGGTTTCTTGTTAAAACCAAGCCATGGCTTCCAGACATCCTGAAAGTACCAACCAGCTACACCAATCAGGATAAGAATCAAAAAAGGAATTATCCAGGAGGTATCTTTTTTGTGTTGTTTTTTCTTATTCCCGGATTTTGTTTTTCCCGGACTTCTTTGAGCAGTTTTTTCTTTGACTTTTTTATCTTGTTGTTTTGGATTTGTTGCATTTTTCTTTTCTTTTTTGATCGTTGTAGTTGCAGTCGTTTTTTTATCGGTTGATTTTATGAGATCAGCTTTAAATGAAGGCAGCCCGTATGTTTCTTTACTGTAATTAACGGATTTATCCACATCCAGTTTTATATCTCCCTGAAAATCATAAAATAAAAAACCTATATTCTGCAATTGTACTTTTTTCCCGGCTTTCAGTTCTGATTTAATGTGTTCGACCTGCTGTTTTATTCCTTCCAGCGCCTCTTCTTTTGAAATTCCTTTTTTTTCTGCGATAAAACCGGCAAGCATATCATCTTTGATATTTGGATTATTCTCAAAATTAACCGTCCGTTCAGCAGGTTGGAATTGATGATCTCCGGGGTGAATACTGGTACATTTATCAACAGGATGGAACGTTCCGAGATTTTCCACATTAACGGATATACCCTGGTATAATTTTTCAATAATAAACGGTTCAAGTTTCATTCGGCAGTATTTTTTTTGTTCTGCTGTAAAATTATAAATGTTTTATGGACTTTTACAAATCCTTTAAATCTTCAGGAGAATCTATTCCAATCGTTTCCTTGTCAGTAATATCAACTATAATTCTATAACCATAATCAAGCCACCGCAATTGTTCAAGGCTTTCTGCCTGTTCGAGCCAAGAAACGGGTAACTGAACCAGCTTGTTTAATACATCTGTCCTGTACCCATAAATACCTATATGTTTATAATGGATGGTTTTTTTTGAATCTTTATCTAAGGTTTTTCGCAAATAAGGAATTCCAAAGCGGGAAAAATACAACGCTTCTTTCTTTTCGTTGATGATAACTTTTACTATATCGGGATTATCGATATCTTTATTACGATCAATTATTTTAGCAAGGGAAGCAATATCTGCATTTTTTTCAAGCAACCCAGCAACGGATTTTATATGATCGTGATGAATGAAAGGTTCATCGCCCTGTATGTTAATAATTGCATCAAACGATTCATTCATCAATTCCAGAGCAGCAGCACATCTTTCCGTACCTGAGTTTAAGTTATGAGACGTTAACACACATTTCCCTCCGGAATTCTCTACAACTTTCTGAATTCGTTCATCATCCGTAGCAACTAATACCTGATTCAGTATGTTTGAAGATTTCACATTTTCAAGCGTATGCAAAATCATAGGTTTCCCCCGGATTTCTGCCAAAGGTTTTCCCGGAAATCTGGTTGAATTGTATCGTGCTGGTATGATGCCTGCTATTTTCATGTACTAAAATAAACCGTGTATTTTTCCCTGAACTTTTTCAATTACCTGGGATAGGTCTTCCGGATTGTTAAAATCTTTATCATCAACATCAATAATCAAAAGGTTACCTGCCTGATAATTATCAATCCAGTCTTCATAGCGTTGATTCAAACTTTTCAGATAATCCAGGCGAATAGAGTTTTCGTAATCGCGGCCACGTTTCTGGATCTGATCTACTAATGTAGGAATCTCTGCACGAAGGTAGATTAACAGATCAGGGGGCTGAATAAAACGGTTCATCAATTCAAATAAAGACTGATAGTTTTCAAAATCACGTGTCGGCATCAAACCCATCTCGTGGAGGTTAGGTGCAAAGATGTATGCATCTTCATAAATTGTCCGGTCTTGTACAATGGTTTTTTTCTTTTCCCTGAATTTTATGATCTGCCGGAAACGACTATTCAAAAAGTAAATCTGCAAATTAAATGACCATCTTTGCATATCCTCATAAAAACTGTTCAAATAAGGATTTGATTCAACATCTTCATAATGAGGCTCCCAGTTGAGGCGTTTAGCCAAAAGCCTGGTGAGTGTTGTCTTTCCTGATCCGATATTTCCTGCTATAGCTATATGCATGATTCAAATTTTTTGAAGCAATAAAATTAAAAATAAATATTGTAAGCGTATGCTTTGTTCGCACATCAATCTTAAACAACTTAAAGTAAAACTTCTGTTGCTTCTGAAAATCAAATCTTAGCGCGAAATATTCCTTTGTTGTTCTGATAATATATTAGATTTTGACTGTATCTGATGTTTTTGGTGGAATCGTAGGGCCAGGAAACCGTTTTTACCTGGTGCTTATCCACATCATAGTGAATTAATTGTTGATTTGAAATATATAAGATCGTTTTTTTAGCCCACGTTAAAGCCTGATGATCCGGTAATGGGATGGACTTATCAAATGATCCGAAACGATCAAAAACTAGTAATTTTTTGTCTAAGGCAAAAAATATATGCTCACCTGATTGATAGATAAACTCAACCCGGGCATAGGTGTCCAATTGGAGTGGGCTGGATTCATGGGAAACAGCAAGATTTTTATCAAGCCGGATGATTTTTCCGGCAGATTGATCGTAGACCCAAATACCATTATCATATGCCAGAGCAGATGCCTGAGAGGAAATGATTCCATATTCAGTCAGATCGATTACTTTTGAACGAACAGAAAAATATTTATCCAAAAACAAAACCTGATCAAAACTCTGATAGTATACCAGGATTTTTAATGGGTTTGATACATCCAGCCAGCTTATGCTCCCATTGATAAAACTGGTGAATTCTTCAGTTTTTATTCCGGCAGAGTTATACTTTTGTACGGTATTACCTTTAATGGTATAAAAATTACCTAAGGCATCAATGAAGAAGTTATCAAAATTACCGGGAATTATAGCTTTTTGTGCTCCGGCTCCCAGAACAATAAACATTAAAAGTGATATCAGGATACATTTTTTCATAATCCGGCAATGGATTTGATTTCATCAACGTAATTACGATTATTGGATAACCGGGGGACCTTATTCTGCCCTCCCAGCTTACCACGCATTTTCATCCATTTGTAGAATATTCCGTCATCGAGAGGCTGGATAATAGGTGGTTGTAAAAGTATATCATTATAGCGTTTTGCTTCATAATCGGAATTGATAGATTTTAAGGCATTATCAAGTGTATCCTTAAAATAGTCACAGTTTTCGGGTTTTTTCTCAAATTCAATAAGCCATTCGTGCGCAGCTTTTTGGTTATCTCCCAGATAAACCGGCGCTGCTGTATATTCATTAATAATGGCACCGCTTTTACGACAGGCTATATCTAAAGCATTTTCAGCATTTTCCACGATAAGCTCTTCACCAAAAGCATTGATAAAATGTTTGGTTCTGCCTGTTATTTGTATACGGTATGGATTTTTTGAAGTAAACCGGACAGTATCACCAATAAGATATCGCCACAAACCGGCATTGGTTGTGATTATCAAAGCATAGTTAACTCCTGTTTCCACCTGATCGAGTGTCAGTGCTTTAGGATTTTCTTTATCCAGTTCGGACATAGGCAGGAACTCGTAATAAATGCCGTAATCCAGCATCAATAATAACTCATCAGATTCTTTTTGATCCTGAATACCAAAATAGCCTTCAGAAGCATTATAATTTTCCACATAGTGAAGATTTTCCGGGACAATTTTTTCAAATTGATCCCGGTATGGAACAAAGTTCACACCACCGTGAAACAGTGCTTCAAAGTTGGGCCAGACCTCCCCGATATTGGATTTTCCGGTCTTGTCAAGCACCCGCTGAAGCAATAGCAAACCCCAGGAAGGCACACCGGCCAGGTTCGTTACATTTTCTTTAATAGTAATCTCAGCCATGCGTTCAATTTTTTCTTCCCACTTGTCCATTAATGCAACTTCCATGTTGGGTGTCCGGCTAAATTCAGCCCAGAATGGCAGATTTTGAATAATAATAGCTGATACATCTCCATAAAAAGACATATTATCATATTCATTGATATAATGACTGCCGCCCAGGCCCAAAGCTTTTCCATCAAATAACCTGGTATCCGGGTAATTTGTGCAATAAAATGAAAGCAAATCCTTACCTCCTCTGAAATGAGTTTCTTCTATAGCTTCCGTACTAACTGGAATGAACTTGCTCTTTCCTGCTGTAGTACCGGAAGATTTGGCAAACCAACGTATTTCTGTGTTCCATAATATATTTTGTTCTCCTTTGCGAATACGGTCGATGTATGGCTTGAGATCATCGTAAGTGCTTATGGGAACACGTTCCTGGAATTGATCACGGTTACGGATAGTAGAATAGTCGTATTTCCTTCCCCATTCAGTGTAACGGGCTTCTTTTATTAACTGTTGAAACCATTCTTCCTGCACATCATGCGGATAGCGAACAAAAAGTTCAATCTGATGCATCCGCTTTTTCATAAACCAGGAAATTAAAGAATTGAATATGGGCATATACCATTATTTGATGCAAAATTCGTACAATTTTGTAAATTTAACAAAATCTAACTGCTATGGTTTATAAGTTAGCTGCAATCCTGTTTTTTTTATTTCCTGCCAAAACCCAGGATAGGACTTATCAACAGTTAATGGATTCAGAATTTCAATTGATGAATGTCTTAAAACCATTGGTGCAAAAGCCATTGCTATACGATGATCATTATGGGAGTTTATGAGAACTGTTTTTCCTGAAGATTTTATCTTGTTTGATTGTAAGTGGATTGTATTACCATCAATTTCATTTATAATATTGTTTGTTTTTTGTAATTCCGATTTCATAACAGCTATCCGGTCGGATTCTTTATACCTGAGATGAGAAACCCCTTTTAAAATACAGTTTATACCCAGGCCTGCACATGTTGTTAATATAAAAGGAACCAGATCAGGTGTATCCGTCACATCCAGTGCGCATTGCTGATGGGTGGAAACAATACCATTATTAAGTATTTTTATACTACCCTCCTGAAAAATTGTCTGAACACCAAACCTTGAAAATATTTCACTTATCCTCTTGTCTCCTTGTACACTGTCCTGCCGAAGTCCGTTTATTGTTACTGAATAACCTTTATCCTCCAACGCTGTTAAAACATACCACGGCGCTGCACTACTCCAGTCATATTCATTGAATATCAACTGTTCCCTTATCTGCTGACGAGGAATATAAATCGTATTTTCTGCATTAAAATGATACTGAATATTCAGTTGATCAAATAAAGCAGTTGTCATATCTATGTAAGCACCGGATACTTTTTTATTGTCTATCTGAAGTTCTAATCCATATTGCGGCCCTGTCAGTAATAAAGCATTGATAAACTGGCTGCTTTTCGTTCCGTCTATTGTGACTGATAAAGTCTTTTCTGGTTTTTTTCCGTATATTTTAACAGGAGGCTTTCCCGCATCTTCTAAAAACCGGATTTTTACACCAGCCTTAATCAAAGCCTTAAACAAAGGTGATTGTGGACGATTTTTCATGCGTTCACTGCCGGTTAGAATAAACTCCCCGTTTTGGAAACTAAAATAAGCTGTTAAAAAGCGGAAAACGGTGCCTGCATTATTACAATTATAGAAAAATGAAGACCCCGGGCTTTGAGAATAATCATCTAAAATATATTTGAGTAAAACTGTATCGCCTGAACTGGATAAGTTTTGGATAACAATCCTTTTACCTGACAATGCACTCAGGATCAGAAGCCTATTGCTTATGCTTTTAGAAGCCGGTATATTCAGGGTTGCATGCCGGTTGATTGTTCCGTTTTTATTAATTGTAAGTTTATCCATGAATGTAATAATTCAAAGCTTCAATCAGAAGCTCTTCCGGAATTAACTGATCGTATTTGCCTTCTCCAATTTGGTTTAATAATGAACAGTTGATTTTATCCTGCTGGTTCTTTTTATCGTTTTTCATAATGGAAATAAGTTCCTGATCATTGTTTTCTCGAATTAATAATTTAGGGAAATTAAGATGAATGGTAGTCGTAATTGCTTCAAATTCTTTTTTCTGAAGTTTGTTGATTCTCATTGAAAGATATGATTCACACAATATTCCTGCAGCGACTGCATATCCATGGCTGACGGGCCGGTTCATACGGTTTAGAAAAGTCTCAAATGCATGTCCTAGCGTATGTCCGAAATTAAGTGTTTTTCTAATTCCTTTTTCCCATGGGTCTTGTTCAACAATTTCTGCTTTGATCAAAACAGAATATGTGATCAGGTCTTCCAGACTTTCAAAAGCTGTGAAAGATTTTTTCTTTAATATTTCCCATAATCCGGAATCGTTAATCAAAGCATATTTGAAAATTTCAGCATAACCGGATAGAATTTCAGATTGAGGTAACGTTTTCAGAAAAACAGGGTTAATATAAACTGAATCGGGTTGCCTGTATGTTCCGATTGAATTTTTTATTTCATTCAGATTTACCGCATTTTTCCCTCCGATAGCAGCATCTACCATTCCCATCAATGTAGTGGGAATATTAATAAACGAAATACCTCTTTTATAATTGGAAGCAACAAACCCACCTATGTCTGAGATGGTTCCTCCTCCCAGATTAATCAAAACAGAGTTCCGGTCAGCATGTTTCTGATTTAATTCTTTCCAGATAAACTCAGCAGTATTTATGCTTTTATTTTTTTCTCCTGCAGAAATACTTATAACAGAAATAACAGTTTTTTCAGGTATGTAATCCCGCAGGATTTCCAGACAATATTGCGATGTGTTTTCATCGGTCAGAATAAAAAATGATCGGTCTTTATAATCCCCGGATTCCAGCAAAGTTTTAAATACTGTAAGAGAGTCTTGCCCGGTAATGATATAATGATCAAGTAATTTTACCTGTTTATACATTGATGAAATTACTTTATTTTTGAACAAAATTAATCATTTTTACCTTGTATATACAGAAATCAGAATAGCTTTAAACTTATAGGTCTTTTTGGCTTGTTTTAAGCATCACATTTAATGAAAAACATTGATTATGATAGATTTTGAGAATACAGAAATAGGATTTAAAAGCAAATCAAACAGCGACTTGAGGAGAGCAGAGTTTTTGTTTAAAACCTTATCCAATCCATCAATCGTTAAACTGGGGAAAATTTTCACAAATGCTGCCTTATCCATAGGTTTTCCTGTTGGCTGGGCTGTAAAACCAACTGTTTACAAGCATTTTGTCGGTGGAGAAACTATAGAAAAATGTCAGCCTGTTGTTGAGGTATTAGGCCAGCACAATGTAAAGGCCATTCTTGATTATTCGGTAGAGGGGACGGATGATCCTGAAACGATAGAAAGTGCTTTGGAAGAAACCCAGCGCTCCATTGATAATGCTTCCCGTGAAAATAATATCCCTTTTGCTGTTTTTAAACCCACAGCTTTTGGTGATTCTTTGATGCTCCAAAAAGCTTCTGTTGATTCACCTTTATCCGAATCGGACAAAAAAGAAAAAGCACTTTTTTTTGATCGAATAGACCGTTTATGCAAAACAGCTTTTGAAAAGAAAGTTCCGGTTTTAATTGATGCTGAAGATTACGCTTTTCAGAAACATATTGACCATGTTGTAGAGGAAATGATGAAAAAGTATAACCGGGAAGAAACCATAGTATTTAACACTTTGCAGATGTATCGTAAAGATCGTTTGGACTTTCTGAAAGAAAGCATTGCAAAGGCAAGAACCGACAGTTATTATTACGGAGTAAAATTTGTGCGGGGAGCTTATATGGAAAAAGAACGGGAACGTGCAGAACGCATGGGGTATGAAGATCCTGTTCAGCCGGATAAAGAATCAACAGACCGGGATTACAATGCTGCGCTGAAGTATTCAGTGGAAAATCTGGATATAGTAACTGTTTTTAACGGAACTCATAATGAGTATAGCTCTGAATATCTTACGAAACTCATGAAAGAACACAATATCAATAAAGATGACAAAAGGGTTTGGTTCTCGCAGTTGTACGGAATGAGTGATCATATCAGTTTTAATCTTGCTGAAGAAGGATATAATGTGGCTAAATATGTTCCTTACGGGCCGGTAAAACATGTTTTGCCTTACCTAATCCGGAGAGCAGAAGAAAATACTTCCGTAAAAGGGCAGACCGGAAGGGAACTAAAATTAATACTTCAAGAGAAAAAACGTCGCCGGAATAAGTGATATAATTAAAAGTTGATATTTTGAATTGATTTACAAAATTGTTGGTTTGTTAATGTTAAATTAAAATTAGTGTATCCAAAGTGACTTTGAACCGATTTATTTTTATTTTTGTCCGCTATAGAAACTTAACTAACATTTTTATTATGAATCGTAAAGTATTTTACAGTTTAATGATTCTTGCACTGGCTTTTGTATTTTCAACGGGATGTGACAAGGATGATGATGATGACAATTCCAATTTAACAGCCAAACAGAAAGCCGTAAAGGATTATGAAGATAATTATCTGGCGACAGAACTTTCTGATCCGGGCTGGACAGGAAGCGTAAACGGATGTAATGCCGGTTCGGTAAGCCAGGAATCGCATAACAAAGTAGTTCAGCGAATTAACTATTTTCGCCGCATTTGTGGATTGAATGATGATATAGCGCACAATGCATCTCAAAATGACATGTGCCAGGAATGTGCACTAATTATGAAAGCAAATAACAGCTTGAGTCATTATCCGCCTCAAAGCTGGCAATGCTGGACACAGGACGGTTATGATGCAGCAGGAGCATCTAATATTGCCTGGAGCTCACAACCTGGTACCATGCATTCTACTTATGCTGTTACTGGTTATATTGAAGACCCGGGTGCCAACAACAAATCCGTAGGTCACCGTGCTGCATTGTTATTGCCTGGACTTGAAAAAGTAGGTCATGGGTCTACTGATCAGACGAATGCTATTTTGTGGATGGAAGGAAATTATAACCAAAATGGAACATCTGATCCTTTTGTAGCTTATCCTCCTGATAATTATATCCCCGGTGAGCTGGTTTTCCCACGCTGGTCCTTCAGTATTACTCAGGCGAATTTTGACAATGCCCAGGTTACTGTTTCCTCAGGTGGACAGAATTATAATGTGAGTTATGAAGACCGCATTACATTCCAGGGATGGCCGGATTCACGTATTGTTTGGAAAGTGCAGGGACTCACTTATCCAATTACAAAAGATATGGATTTTGATGTAACAGTTTCCAATATTCAAAATGCTGCCCAGGATTCATACAGCTACACCGTGAAAGTATTTGCAACCTCAGCAGCTAAGAAAATTGCCAAAGAAGGTAAAAAATACGACTACATCATTAAATAATAATAGTTTTACATCTAATTGAAAAGGCAGGATTATTCTTCATAAATCCTGCTTTTTTTATCCGTGAAATGCAGCCATTAACAAATCTATATCTTTATATGGAAGATTAAAATAGTCACTGATATATTTATTAGTGATAACCCCATTATAAATATATGTACCATTTCTGAGACCTTTGTTTTTTCGCAGCATATTTTGAATACCGCCTTCTTCAGCAATATTAAGCATCATAGGGGCAAAATAATTACTGAGAGCATGTGATGCTGTATTTGGAACCTTTGATGCTATATTTGGAACCCCATAATGAATCAGTCCATGCTTGATAAATATCGGGTCTGCATGTGAAGTGATGCGTGAGGTTTCAAAACATCCTCCCTGATCAATGCTGATATCAATAATCACTGAGCCTTTTTGCATTCCCTGCAACATTTCTTCTGTCACAATCACAGGTGAGTGGTTATTTTGTGTGTGCATGGCTCCAATTACGACATCGGCTTCTTCCAATATTTCCTTCAGGTTATTATTTTGAATAATAGACGTATAAACCTTTGTATTCAGCAGGTGCTGGATACGCCTAAGCTTACTGATTGTGTGATCAAATATCTTGACAGAAGCTCCCTGAGCAATTGCTGCCCGGGAAGCTGCCTCCCCTACATTACCGGCACCCAGGATAACAACTTCTACCGGAGGAATACCGGGAAAGCCACCTAACATTTTGCCCTTTCCAATATCCGGATTACTAAGATATTCGCTGGCAACCAGCATAGCCGTGTTTCCAGCTATTTCACTTATTGACATTCGTATTGGATACACATCGTTTTCATCTTTAAGATGCTCAAATGATACAGCCGTGACTTTTTTCGGCAACATTTGCTTGAAATATTCTGATGTTTGGGCTGTAAGATGCAGTGCTGATATTATCGTTTGCCGCTCCTTAAAAAGCTCTATATCACTTTCTACTGGTGGTGCAATTTTCAAAATAATATCTGCCTGATAAACTTCTTTGCGTGTAGCTACAATATAAGCTCCGGCTTCACTGTATTCCGAATCACTGAAGTTGGCCGATGTTCCGGCATCTTTTTCTATAATTACCTGATGACCGTTCTCGGTGAGTAACTCAACTGCTGAGGGAATTAATGCTATTCGCTTTTCCTGATATGTGTTTTCGCGGGGCAAGCCTATGATAAGCTTGTCTTTTTTCTTCTCTACTTCAAGCATCTCTTCCTGGGGAAGAAGTTTGCCTTGTTGTCCATAAGAAAATATTTTCTTACTGCCGGTACTCATATGTGCTGTTTTGACCGGATTGAATCAGTTCTTTGATAACTTATCAATCGTTGTTTATTTCCTGTTATTTCAATGCTTAAATATACGAAATTTTCCGGTAAAAGTTCAGCAATTTGTTCAGGCCATTCTATAAAACAATAGTTACCCGAGAAAAAATAATCTTCATACCCGATATCAAAAGCTTCTTCAATAGTCTCCATACGGTAAAAATCAAAATGATAAATATTCCCGAATTCTTCTGAATAATATACATTGATCAAAGAAAACGTAGGTGAACTGGGCTCTTCCAAAATATTCAATGCTGAGCAAAATGATTTTATAAAAGTAGTTTTGCCCGCTCCCATTTTACCTTGAACAGCAAATATCCTTTGATTTGGATATTCTTCAAGAATTTCTTTTGCAGCTTTGTCCAGATCCAAAGGAGAAAATACTTCTATCTTTTTCATCTGTTTATAATTTTGATTTTAGCGGTCAGATGGAACTCACGATGAATTTTAATCATTCTCGTGTGTGTATTTTAGAATGCTAAAATTCATGTTCGTTTCATCTGTTAAGTTTATTTATTTAGGATTTAAAACCGCAAAAGGAATTAATAATTCTTCCATTGAAATTCCACCATGCTGGAATGTATCTTTGTACATATTTACATATTGATTGTAGTTATTGGGATATACCAGAAAATCAAAGTTGCGGGTAAATACGTATGATGTTGAAACATTGATTTTTGGCAGGAACAATTTTTCGGGTTCTTTTACTTCATACACTTCTTTGGCTTTATATTGCAAATTTTTCCCGAATTTATAGCGCAGATTGGTATTTGTATTCCTGTCGCCCAGAATTTTGACCGGATTTTTTGTTTTTACCGATCCGTGATCAGTAGTGATAATTACTCTGACATTCTCATCAGAAAGGTCTTCCAGTATTTCTTTTAATGGGGAATGCATGAACCAGCTCTTGGTAATCGACCGGTAAGCCATTTCATCTTCAGCAAGTTCTTTAATCACTTCCATATCCGTGCGGGCATGCGACAATGTATCAATGAAGTTATATACAATAATGTTTAGTTTATTATTAATTAGGTTTGGGAGTTTATCAACCAGTTTACGCCCGGCATTTAAGTTAAGTATTTTATTATAAGAATATGACAAATCACTTTTCCCAAAACGTTTTAACATCTCACCCAGAAGTTGTTCTTCATATTTGTTTTTCGTTTCCTCTTCATACTCATCTACCCAGTAATCCGGATATTTTTTCTTGATCTCATTAGGTAGCAACGCTGAAAAAAGGGAATTTCTGGCATATTGGGTAGCTGATGGGATGATACCGTAATAAATATCATCCAGTTCAGTAGTATAATTTTCTTCGATGACAGGCTGTAGCGTTTTCCACTGATCATAGCGCAGGTTATCTATCAATATGAAGTATGTTGGAATATCATCATTCAGAAAGGGAAAAAGTTTGTCCCTTAGCAAAGTATGTGATAATGTCGGTATGTTTTCCTGATTACCATGCAACCAATCTTCATAATGATGCTCATAGAATTTACTGAATACCTGATTGGCTTCTTCTTTCTGGGAATCGAGTATATCCTGAATGCTGCTATCTGTAGTTGCTTCCAGCTCCAATTCCCATTTTACAAGCTTTCTGTAAACATCAATCCAATCATTGTGGTCAAGGTTCTGATTGATCTCCATACCAATTCTGGTAAATTGTTGTTGGTACGAGTGCGTAGTTTTATCACTAACAAGTTTTTTTGTTTCCAGAATTTTCTTGAGAGAAGACAGGATTTGTTTAGGATTGACCGGTTTGATCAGGTAATCCTCAATCCGGGAGCCAAAAGCTTCTTCCATTATATTTTCTTCCTCACTTTTGGTAATCATTATTACAGGAAGGTTGGGCCGGATATTTTTAACCTCTTCCAATGTTTCTATGCCTGACATACCAGGCATTTGTTCATCCAGTAAAACAACATCGAAATTTTCTTCTTTTATTAATTCAAGAGCATCGCCTCCATTATTGACTGTAATCAGTTCATAGCCTTTTTCTTCTAAAAAAATGACATGTGCCTTAAGCATATCTATCTCATCATCGGCCCATAAAATCTTTATTTTATTCATCTTCTGTTTTTTGTTTTTTAAATTACGGTTATCTAAACCATTTATTGTAATGATTTCCTTTTATTTTTACAAATTAAAACGGATTTATCAGGACAAAAATAATACAGGAAATGTCAGAATACTATTTAAATAAAAAGAAAATTCTCAATGATCCGGTTTTCGGTTTTATAACAATTCCGTATGACTTAATATATGATATCTTAGAACATCCGTGGTTTCAACGTTTGCGTAGAATCAAACAACTGGGATTAACCTATTTGGTATATCCCGGAGCCCTGCATACACGTTTTCATCATGCAATTGGTGCAATGGGATTGATGCAGGAGACTATTAAGGTTTTAGAGGATAAAGGACATCCGATCACCGATGAAGAAAAGCTTGGTGTTTATTTAGCAATTTTGCTGCATGATATTGGCCATGGTCCTTTCTCTCATGCATTGGAATATTCCATTGTAAATTCATTGAAACATGAGCAGGTTTCGTTGCTTTTTATGGAAAAACTTAATAAAGATTTTGACGGACAATTAGAAACAGCGATACAAATATTTAAAGATGAATATCCTAAAAAGTTTTTGCATCAACTAGTGTCAGGTCAGCTTGATATCGACCGTTTGGATTACCTCAAACGAGATTCCTTTTTTACAGGAGTTTCCGAGGGGGTTATCGGTACCGAGCGAATTATTAAAATGTTAAATATTGTTGATGATCAGTTGGTAATTGAGGCAAAAGGAATTTATTCAATAGAAAAATTTATACTGGCCAGGCGACTGATGTATTGGCAGGTTTATTTGCATAAGACGGTTTTGAGTGCGGAAAAAATGCTGGTTAAAACATTAACCAGAGCCAAAGAATTATCTCTGAAGGGGGAGCATTTATTTGCTACACCGGCTTTGTCATTTTTCTTAAAAGGAAATTATAACCTTAACGATATTATATCCGACGAGCATGTATTGCAAAATTATGCCCGGTTGGATGATTCAGATATTACTTCTGCAATTAAAGTTTGGAGTGATCATAATGATAAAGTGCTGCGAAATTTTTCTTTTGATCTGTTAAATAGAAATCTCTTTAGAATTGAATTGCAAAATACCCCTTTTGATGAAGAAAAAATTTTACAACTACAGGAAAAATGGATAAGTATGAATCCCGGTTATGGAGATTTAAAAAATTATTATGTGTTCAAAGGAATAACTGAAAACAATGCATATAATCCAGATATGGAAAATATCAAAGTTTTAATGAAAGGAGGCATCTTAAAAGACCTAATGGATGCTTCAGAAGAATTAAATGTTACAACTGTTACTCAAACTGAACATAAACATTATCTTTGCTATCCAAAGATACTGGTGAAAAATAACTGAATTTTACATTTTATATCATAATTATTTCTATTTATAACTAAGTTACACTACTTTTGCAACAGTTTTAAAAATGCATAGATGAAGTTTACAGCAAATGATATTGCCAATCTAATTGAAGGCAAACTGGAAGGAGACCCAGGTGTAATTGTCAATAAAGTATCTAAGATAGAAGATGGGCAACCTGGCTCAGTTTCTTTCCTTGCTAACCCGAAATATACTCCCTACATATATACCAGCAATGCTTCCATTGTGATTGTTGACGATCATTTCGAACCTGAAAAGCCGGTTAAACCAACGCTAATAAAGGTTAATGACCCATACGGAGCTTTTGCAAAGTTGCTGGAGATATACAATAATATTAAGCATAAAAAATCAGGGATTTCTGACAAATCGGATATAGCAGAGACTGCAAAAATCGGTAAAAATGTTTTTATCGGGCCTTTTGTAAGCATTGGAGAAAATACAGAAATAGGAGATAATGTAAATATCTATGCAAATACGTTTATTGGTGAAAATGTAAAGATTGGCGCTGATTGTTTGATATTCAGCAATGTAAATATTTATCCGGATTGCATGATCGGAGCTAATGTCACCTTGCATGCCGGTGTGGTAATAGGAAGTGATGGTTTTGGTTTTGCTCCTCAACAGGATAATAATTATAAGAAGGTGGCTCAGATTGGAAATGTGATTATTGAAGATCATGTTGAGATAGGTGCAAATACGACAATTGACCGTGCAACAATGGGTTCGACCATCATAAGAAAAGGTGTTAAACTGGATAATCTGATTCAGATCGCTCATAATGTTGAAGTTGATGAGAACACTGTAATAGCTGCACTTACAGGTGTTTCCGGTTCCGCTAAAATAGGCCGTAATTGCATGATCGGAGGACAAGTAGGTATAGTTGGCCACCTTCAAATTGCTGATGAGGTCAGAATAGCAGCACAGGCAGGCGTTTCCTCTTCAATAAAAGAAAAAGGATTTACAGCTCTGGGGTCTCCGGCTATAGATTATAACAATTATAAAAAATCTTATATACACTTTAAAAATCTACAAACTCTTGTAGATAAAATTGCATACCTGGAAAAAGAACTTAAAAAACTTAAAGCAAAGAATAATTAAAGCATGTTATAATAAAGATTTATGAGTGACAAACAGAAAACCATTAAGAAGCCGGTTTCATTGCAGGGAGTGGGCTTGCATACAGGCAGGGACGTTGTAATGACTTTTAAGCCGGCTCCTGAGAACCACGGATTTAAATTCCTAAGAACTGATTTGGAGGAAAAACCGGTTATAGACGCACTTGCTGAAAATGCAGCGGATACTACACGGGGTACTACAATTGAAAAAGATGGAGTTCGCATTGCTACGGTTGAACATTCTTTAGCAGCACTTGCCGGACTTGAAATAGATAATGCTATTATAGAAATCAATGGGCCGGAAACCCCAATAATGGATGGTAGTGCAAGGTTTTTTGTGGAAGCATTACTCGAAGCTGGCATAGAAGAACAGACAACTGACCGTAATTACTATAATATTACAGAACCAGTTGAATATCGTGTAGATGAAAAGGATTCGGAAATTGTGGCTGTTCCTGCCGACCGGTTTAAGATATCCAGCATGATTGATTATAATACAAGCGTATTGAAAATTCAGCATGCACAAATGGATGATATCAGCGAATTTAAAGAAGGTTTTTCAAGAGCAAGAACTTTTGTTTTCTTGCATGAGCTGGAACAGTTGTTTACACAGGAACATCTGATACGCGGAGGTAATCTGAATAATGCTATTGTTTTTGTAAACAAAAAGATCAGCCAGGGAGATCTGGACCATATTGCTGAAAAATTAGGCCGTGACAGTGTTGACGTTATGGAAGAAGGTATCCTCAATAACCTGGAACTGGAATACGAGAATGAACCAGCGCGTCATAAATTATTGGATATATTGGGAGACCTGGCTTTAATCGGACGTCCATTGAAAGGCTACTTTATTGCCAAGCGGCCCGGTCATAAAACTAATGTGGAATTTGCTTCTATGATCCGCAAGAAAATTATGAAAGATGAACATCAAAAAGAAAAAGAAGCTCCGCAAATAGATTGGTTGAACCCACCATTATATGATATCAATAAAATAAAAAATATTTTACCGCACCGGCCTCCATTTTTGCTTATTGATCGTGTATACAGCATTACCGGTAATGAGGTGATAGGGATGAAAAATGTGACTATGAATGAATCATTCTTTGTTGGTCATTTCCCGGAAGAGCCACTTATGCCCGGGGTTCTCCAGATTGAAGCTATGGCACAGGCCGGTGGTATTCTTGCCTTGCACCAGGTAGAAGACCCACAGGAATATAGTACTTATTTTTTAAAGATAGATAAAGTTCGTTTTCGTAAAAAAGTTGAACCAGGTGATACACTTGTATTTAAACTAACGCTTGTTTCTCCTATCCGGCGAGGGTTATGCCACATGGAAGGTAAAGCATTTGTTGGGGATACCATTGTTACGGAAGCCGATCTGTTAGCGCAAATTACCAGGAAAAAATAATTCACAAAAGTGTCTATGAATCAACCATTAGCATATGTGCATCCACAAGCCAAAATTGCAGACAATGTGGTGATTGAACCATTTGTTACTATTCATAAAAATGTGGAGATAGGAGAAGGTACATGGATCGGGTCGAATGCTACGATCATGGAAGGTGCCAGAATCGGAAAAAACAATAAAATATTCCCTGGGGCTGTTATTTCGGCCATTCCCCAGGATTTAAAATATAAAGGTGAAGAGACATTTGTCCGGATTGGAGATAACAATATTATCCGTGAATTTGCAACCATAAACAGAGGAACAAAAGCCAATAATGAAACAGTGATTGGTAAAAATAATCTGATAATGGCTTATGTTCATATAGCACATGATTGTATTGTAAACGATAATTGCATTTTAGCTAATAATGTTGCACTGGCCGGACATATAGAAATCAAAAACTGGGCAATAATCGGAGGCCAGGTTGCAGTTCATCAGTTTGTTAATATCGGAGCACATAGCTTTATTTCAGGCGGTACTCTGGTCAGGAAGGATGTGCCTCCTTATACGAAAGCAGCCCGGGAACCCATTTCTTATTCGGGGATAAACTCTATCGGATTAAGACGAAGGGGATTTACTACAGAAGCTATCAATCAGATACAAGATATATACAGACATATTTATTTGAGACAAATGAATGTTACCCAGGCAGTAGAGTACATAGAAGCGGAAGTGCCTGCTACACCTGAACGAGATGAGATACTCGACTTTGTTAACAAATCCAGCCGGGGGATTATGCGAGGCCCTGTTAGAAAAAATAATAGTTAAGGAGTAATTCCTATTTGAAACAGAAATATTCTTTTATCCATTTTTTGTTTCAAACAAGCTTTTTTATCTTTACGAAAGCAAAAATCTAACTTGTATTATTCATGCATTAAGTTTAGGTCAGATGCAAGGCGTCGAAAGTCATAGACATAGTAATCTGTTTCAAAATTTTTTCCGACTCTTTGGCAGGACAGATGGACTGAAATTAATGCAATCGTAAAAAATAAAACAGATGAAACATCCATGATCCGCCTAAGGCAGAACACACACGAGAATGATTAAATGGTGTAATGAGTGATGCGATGATGCGAAAGGGCGAACGAAGCGACTAAAGCGACTTAAGCGAACGAAGAGGCGAAGAGACTGAGAGACTGAGAGAAACAACGAACAAGCACAGAACACCGAACAACGAACACCGAGCAATATTATAAACAGATGAAACATTCATGATCCGCCTAAGGCGGAACACACACGAGAATGATTAAATGGCGTAATGAGTAATGTGATGATGTGATGATGCGAGAGGGCGAACTGAGCGAACTAAGCGATTTAGAGAAAAAGCGAACAACGAACAAAATTATAAACAGATGAAAAAACGAGTATATACAACCGGCAGATTGCTTTCAATATTGATTATTTTTATAATCTTATTGGGTTTGTTTTATCTGATTGCCCCAAAATATGTAAGCCGTGCATTAATTTATCAGAAAGCTAATATTGATGATCATAAAATATTTGATAACCGAAAAGTAGCTGCCGGTAAACATAAGCCCTGGCCTCTTAAGAAAACAAAACTGGAAATACCGGAACATCATTTAAAAAAAATGAAAGAATATGATCCGGTAGCATTTTTGATATCCAGGCATGATACCTTAATATGCGAAAATTATTGGGACGGTTACAGCACCTCTTCTTATTCCAATGCATTTTCTGCAACGAAAAGTATTGTTTCGCTCATGGTTGGAATTGCATTGGAAAAAGGTTACATCAAATCACTGGATCAGTCGGCCGGTGATTTCTTTGTACAATACTCACAAGAAGAAAAATCTGAAATAACAATTAAGGATTTATTGAGCATGAGTTCCGGGTTAAGCTGGGATGAAAGTTATGGCAGTCTTTTTTCTACAACCACACAAGCATACTATGGGACAGATATCAAAAAGCTGGTCATGGATTTGGATGTAATTACAAAGCCTGGCAAAGAATATAAATATCTCAGTGGAAACACTCAACTCTTAGGTTTATTGCTTTCCAAAGTAGCGCCGGAAACCCTGAGCGAGCTTACATCTGATAATCTATGGAAACCTATTGGGGCAAAACATGATGCTTTATGGTCACTGGATAAAAAAGGCGGATATGAAAAAGCATACTGTTGTTTTAACTCAAACGCAAGAGATTTTGCCAGAATTGGTCAACTGGTACTGGATAGCGGTAAAGCTTATGGAAAACAAGTAATCTCTTCAGACTATATCCTGAAAGCAACAGAACCGGCAACCTGGTTGGTTGATGAAGATAAAAAACCGGTGGATTTTTATGGCTACAGTTGGTGGATATTGAATTATAAAGGGAAAACAATTAAATATGCACGGGGCATTAAAGGACAATATATTTTTGTGATTCCTGCATACGACGCTGTTGTTGTCCGGCTGGGCCATAAACGCAGCGATGAATATTTGGATCACCATCCCAAAGATGTATACATATATCTGGATGCTGCTTTTGATATATTAGATTAAAATTCCCAGGAAACACCCAAAGAAGGCATTACAGGTAATTGGTCTACCCGGTTACCTGTAATTCTGTCAATATAAAAAATGTTTTGCCTGTTATACACATTGGTAACACTTACCTTAATTTCAAATTTGGAGTTTACAGTTGGATAAAATATCCGGGTTGCCCCTATGTCAAGGCGATGATAAGTGGGAAAACGTTTGCTGTTGATATCCCCGTAAAAAATGGTAAAATCACCATTGGAACTTGTATAATCACTGTTAATTCCATCACTGAATGTTACTTTAGGATAATAACCAGCACTAGGCGTAAAAGGGAATCCGGAACCAAAATTCCAGCGGGCATTGACCTCCCAGTTCAGGTCTTTCCCAAGCTTATATGATCCTACTAAGTTTATATTATGACGCCTGTCGTAATGGGGATTATAAGTGATAAAATCATCTGTTTTTTCCACATATCCCAAAGAATATACAGCCCACAAGTAAAGCCTCAGGTCTCGGTATCTTATATTAATATCTACTCCTTTTGCATGACCCTTTTCAATAATAAAATCTTTTTTCAGGTAATCCGGCTTATCCTTATATTCCGGTGAATCATTGTATATTTTATTCCTGTTGAGATTTGTTAATTGAGAGAAGTTTTTATAATAACCTTCCAAATTAACGGTAATATGATCATTAATATCAACTTCTGCACCTGCTACGATATGCTCTGCTTTCTGAAGTTTTGAAGTTATCTCCTCACCCTGAAATTTCGAGGGCAGGTTTTCCGGGCCGGAAACAAAGCCATAAAAGAGATTCACAACATCCCGGTCATATTTTGTGCTTATTAAGTTTTGGCTGTATAAGCCACCAGCCAGTTTGAGACGTAAAAAATCTGAAACATTATACTTTGCTGCAAAACGTGGCTCTGGAGAAAACTCAGACAATGAAGCATAATAATGCGCCCGGAAACTGGGTTCCAGAATTAAATCACCAAAGATCATTTTATAAACCAGATAACCAGATAATTCTGTTGTATTTTCTGTTTGTTCTATTTTCCGGTTCAAACTATTATAGAATTCAAGACTTGTTTTAAAGCCCTGCATGGCAATGCCATATTTCAGTTTGTTTTTACCCAAAAAGTATGTAAAATTCAATCCAAGATTAAAGCCATTAATTGAGCTTTGCCGTGGATTTTGCTCTGGATGGTTTTGAGTTATAATGTACTGAGAATAGGCAAAATTACCATCCATCAGCATATCAGAATTCTCAGGAACAACAACAAAATTCGTTCCTCCACCGCTGTTCGTCCAGTCATATTCACTTATACCACGATATAAAACATTATCACTGAAATTAAACCCAAATAAGTTAATTTTGCTTCCATTGCTCCCATTAATAGATAGTTTTCCGTAGATATCGGTATAGTTAAAAGGTAAGCCATCATCATTAACATAATCGTAAAGAATATCAGAACTTTCTTCCAACAACGAACGTTTTGCTGAAAAAATAAAGGAAGAACTGGAAGCCGATGAATCTGTTTGTTTTTTTAAAGGTCCTTCAAAAAGTGCTTTAGTCTGGAAAGGACTGGCTGACAATTTCACTTTAGTTTCTCGCTTATTCCCGTCCCTGGTGGTTATATCCATTACCGAAGAAATTCTGCCGCCATATTCGGCTGTAAAACCTCCGGTATGAACATCTGCATGCCGGAGAATATCTGTGTCGAAAACTGAAAATAATCCAATCGAGTGAAACGGATTATAAACAACCATCCCGTCCATTAAAACCATATTCTGAACCGGTGAGCCCCCACGTATGTATAGTTGCCCTCCCTGATCGCCGGTAAAGATCACACCCGGCAGAACCTGCAGGTATTGCGCAATATCTGGGTCTCCTCCTATGGAGGGAAGTTGTTTGATCTCTTTTGGTTGTATCTTAACTACTGATGTTTGTGTCTCTGTTCTGGCAGCCTGCCGGCTGGCAGAAATATTTACTCCTTTTAACTGGTAAGTTCCGGGTTGAACATATAACTCTTTGTTGATGACTTTATTGGCTGTAAGGTTTATGGGCATACTAAGAGAATCATATCCCATGGCTGTTATCAAAAGCGTATATTCACCTGGTGGAATTTTAGTGATAGAAAAAAAGCCGTTTACATCTGTTGATGCCCCAATGCTTGTGCCCTTAAAATAAACATTTGTAAAGATGACCGGCTCTCCTGTTTTCTTATCATATACAAACCCCTTTAGCGTTCCGGTTTGAGCAAATAAATTATTTAAAGACAGTAATATTGATATTCCTATGATAATTGTTACAGTAAAACGTTTCATAATATGCTGCTTATTTCTGATCCTTTTTACGAATCAATTACTTAAAATAGAACTGGTGTTGTCCAGTTTATTTTAAGTCACGAATGTAATTATAAAATTTGAGTTTATAGATTTGAGTTTCTGTTTTCCATATAACATTCATTGTTGAAGGCACTACATTAATTTGAAAAACACAGTGGACTTATAAAAGGTTCAACCCGAATAACCATAACAGAAAGTATTATTCATTTTTCTGTGAAGAATCATCTTTTAGTATTTCCTGCTGCAGTCGTACAGATTCTTTATGCACTTGCTGGAGTAGTTTCAGCAGGAAGGACCTTTCAAGTTTGTATTTTTCAGCTCTTTCCAGTCGGTTACTGATCATTTCGCGAAAGCGGCCGGATTGTAGTATGGTAATATTATGCTTCTTTTTGTAGAGTCCGATTTCTCTTATGATCTCCATTCTTCTTGTTAGTATTTCAAGTAATTCCGTGTCGATTTTATCAATTTCAAGTCTTAATCTGTCTAATCTGTTGCTATGCTGCTCCTTCGCATTAACATCTCTTATCTTTAACCGGCCCAGAATGCTTGTTAGCTCTTCAAACGAAAGCTGTTGAGCAGCATCAGTAATAGCTTTTCCGGGTTCCGGATGCACTTCAATCATCAGGCCTTCCATTTCCAGGTCCAGGGCTTTTTGAGCAATTTCGGGAATATTTTCCGTTGAGCCACAAATATGGCTGGGGTCACAAACAACCGGGATATCAGGGAAGCGCCTTTTCAGTTCAATGGGAATCTCCCACATTGGTGCATTGCGTAAAGGAGACTCTTCAAAAAAGTAAAAACCACGATGAATAGCAGCAACAGCAGGGACTCCGGCATTAATCAAACGCTCCAGGGCTCCTGTCCATAGGTTAATATCAGGGTTTACCGGGTTTTTAACCATAACGGGAACTGGATTGTCTTTTAAAGCACCGGCAATTTCCTGTACCGAGAAAGGATTTACTACCGTTCTTGCCCCCAGCCACAAGACATCCATTCCCGCATCCAGAGCTTTTTCAACATGTCCGGCCTGGGCCACTTCAACAGCAACCGGAAGATTATATTTTTTTTGTATTTCCTGAAGCCATGGTAAAGCTTTTTCACCTAATCCTTCAAACTGTCCTGGTCGAGTGCGGGGCTTCCATACACCGGCACGATAAATAGCCATCTGTGGTAAACCAGATAAAAAACCGGCTGTTGACATTGCTTGATCATAATGCTCAATGCTACAAGGACCCGCTATCAGATAACGATTGCGAGTTATCCACGGAAATTTTTTATCAGAGATTGGATTCATCTACTTGTTCTTTGACGCAAAATTAGTTAAATTTGTTCGTACCACTAACCAATTAAAAAGGCCCTGTATGAATAAAATTCACTATCGTATAAAAGGAACAGGACCTGCTCTGGTGTTGCTACATGGCTTTATGGAATCCTCTGAGATGTGGCATCCGTTCCTGCCTTCGCTCGTAAAAGATTTTTCTGTTGTCATGATTGATCTGCCCGGCCACGGGAAAAGTTATAATCTGGGTAGCATTCACAGTATGGAGGCTATGGCAGAAACAGTAAAATCAGTCCTTAATAAAGAAAGCATAAGCAAATGCACCATGACCGGACATTCCATGGGGGGATATGTGGGATTAGCTTTTGCTAAAAAATACCCGACAAACCTGAACGGACTGGTTCTGTTACATTCTCATCCGGATGAAGATTCTGAAGAAGCCCGTAAAAACAGGGATAAAACAATCGATATTATTAAAAAAGACAAAAAAGACTTTATCAGTACGTTTATTCCATCACTTTATTTTGAAATTAACCGGAAGCCACTAATTCACAAAATTGAAAAACAAATCCAGATAGCCCGTTCCATGAAACCGGAAGGCATCATTGCAGCACTACGCGGAATGAAAGAAAGGAAAAGTTCCGTTGATTTCCTGCATAAAACAAATATTCCGGTCCTGTTCATTGTTGGAAAACAAGACAGCCGGGTTAACATTAATAGACTTCTGGAACTGATAGCAATCCCAGAACATTGTGAATGTCTGATTCTGGGCCATGTAGCCCATATGGGGTTTCATGAAGCGGAATATAAGACTATGAGTACGATCCATCATTTTGGCCTCAAGTGTGCAAAGGTCTGATGATATTTTGTCTATACGTAACATATTGACATCGCCTTAACCGTTTATCCGGAAAATTAAAAGCCTGGCAAAGGCAATACTGTACAGGTTGCAATTGATTGTTAGAAACTTAACAATCGGTTGATTGTTTAGCAAAAGTAAAAACAACAAACCATTTACCCTAATGAAATCAGACATCGAAATTGCAAGAGAAGCCAAAATAAGCCATATCAGCGAGATAGGTGAAAAACTCGGCTTAAAAGAAGACGACCTTGAATTATATGGTAAATACAAGGCCAAATTACCGTTACGTCTTATTGATGAAAGTCAAATCAGTAAGAAAAAGCTGATTCTTGTAACAGCAATGACACCAACGCCGGCGGGAGAAGGTAAGACAACAACTTCCATTGGCCTGACTATGGGCTTGAACCGTATCGGGACCAAGACCACGGTTGTTTTGCGCGAACCCTCTTTGGGGCCGGTATTTGGGATCAAAGGAGGAGCAGCCGGTGGTGGCTACTCCCAGGTTATTCCCATGGAAGATATAAACCTGCATTTCACCGGAGATATTGCAGCAATTGAAAAAGCGCATAATCTGCTTTCTGCATTAATTGACAACAGTTTACAACATCGAAACAAAGACTTTAACCTGGACCCGCGCCAGATCAAATGGAAGCGTGTCATGGACATGAATGAGCGGGCGCTGCGTCATATTACAATTGGCCAGGGAGGTCGAACTCAAGGCGTCCCAAGAGAAACTGGCTTTGATATTACTGCTGCATCGGAAGTCATGGCTACTCTAACACTGGCCAAAGACCTTAATGACCTGAAAGAACGCTTAGCCAATATTTTTATCGGCTATACATGGGATAAAGAACCAGTATATGCCCGTGATTTGAATGCGCAAGGTGCTATGGCAGCTCTTCTGAAGGATGCTATAAAACCAAATCTGGTACAGACACTGGAAGGGAATCCGGCAATTATACACGGAGGGCCATTTGCGAATATTGCAACAGGAACAAACTCCCTGATTGCAACAAAAATGGGACTATCGCTCAGTGATTATGTAGTAACCGAGGCCGGTTTTGCCTCTGATCTTGGTGCTGAAAAATTCCTGAATATAAAATCGCAATACGGTGGTCTTTCGCCTAATACTGCAGTGGTTGTAGCTACTGTAAGGGCTTTAAAGCATCATGGCGGCGCAAAAGATTTCAATAAAACTGATCCGGAAGCAGTTAAAAAAGGACTGGCTAATCTTGATAAGCACATGGAAAACATGAAGCTTTATAATCTCTCACCGGTAGTTGCGATCAACAGGTTCCCTACCGATACCGAAGAAGAGCTTCAGATCGTGAAAGACTATTGCGATAAGCAAGGGGTGGAATCATCAGTTGTTGAAGGATTTGCCAGAGGTGGCGAAGGCGCTGTTGATCTGGCAGAGAAAGTAATCAAAACAGCAGAAGCATGTACAACCTGTTTCGAGCCATTATATGATTTCGACTGGAGTATTGAGAAAAAAGTGGATACGATCGCACAAAAAGTTTATGGTGCCGATCATGTGGAGTACTCATTAAAGGCCAAAAAAGATATACAGTCCATTACAGAACTTGGTTTCGTCAAACTGCCTGTTTGTATTGCCAAGACTCAGAATTCTTTGTCGGATGACAAGAAACTCTTAGGCCGGCCGGAAGGCTTCACAGTGAAAATCCGGGAAGTAGAACTGAATGCCGGTGCAGGATTTGTCGTTCCTATTGCCGGAAATATTATGAGAATGCCCGGATTGCCAAAACAACCCTCTTCGGAGAAAATCGATGTGGATGAGGATGGAAACATAACCGGTCTGTTCTGATATTAGAATTGAGCACTATATTTTACAAAAGGCTGCTTATAAGGCAGCCTTTTTATTTTTTATATGCCTTTGCCTTTTTCAGGGTAAAAGCAAATGTAGTGCCATAGCCAAGCTTACTTCGCACATTGATGGTTTCACCATGTGCCTCAATGATGTGTTTAACAATAGAAAGGCCGAGTCCTGAACCGCTTTTCCCCATTTCGCGGGCCAATTTTGTTCTGTAGAACCGTTCAAACAATCGTGAAATATCTTCTTCAGCAATCCCTGAGCCATTATCTGTCACTTCGATCAGTATGTGTTTGTCCATATCAAAAAAGCTGATCTTAGTCTTTCGTCCCTCAGATTTTGGTTTGCTATTGTACTTCATGGAATTATCGATCAGGTTGGTCATTACCTGCCTCATGCGTTCCCGGTCAGCATTTACCATAATAGGAACTTCATAGGTTTCCGCATAAAAAATATTGGTTTCTTTCTTAGCAATTTTATCCTCCAGCATCTCGAGTACCTCATCTGTAAGTTCTTTAAGATCAAAACTATCTTTCTCCATTTTCAACTCTCCAGCTTCCAAATTAGCAATCGCTTCCAAGTCTTCCACAATAGTTATCATCCGGTTGATGCTTTTTTCCGTACGGAGCAGGTATTTTTTATTGATGTTCGCGTCTTCCAGTCCACCATCGAGCAAGGTTAATACATATCCCTGAATATTAAAAATGGGTGTTTTTAATTCGTGAGAAACATTTCCCACATATTCCCTACGGTAATCAGCCAGCTCTTTCAGGCGTTCAATCTCTTTCCTTCGGTCTGAAGCCCAATTCAAAACCTGTTGATTTACTTCTTCAATGACATCGGAGTTACCTCCGTATTGCATTTTTTCTTTTTTCTCTGCAGCAGTGGCTTTCTGGCTTAATATTGTTTTGTAGATCAGCTTTATTTTCTCATAGATAAAACGCTCCAGAATATAATGGAAGATCAAATAGCCACCTAAAAACAAGATAAGAAGTGTCATCAACAACTCAATCCAGCTAAAAGAATCCTGAATACTGGAAATCAATACATATACAACAGCAACAACTGTACTAAGTATCACGCTGGATAGCAAGGCAAGATTTTTCGGATTATTATATTTCATTCAGTAACTTCAAACTTATAGCCAACGCCTTTAACGGTTTTTATACAATCACTGCCGACTTTCTCTCTGAGTTTCCTCACATGGACATCTATCGTTCGGTCTCCAACAATCACATTTTCGTCCCAGACTTTAGCAAAGATTTCATCACGCGAAAATACTTTATTTGGTTTTGATGTCAATACCTGAAGTAATTCAAATTCCTTTTTTGGTAATATAATCTCTTCATTGTCTTTTTTTATAAGGTAGCGTTCTTTATCGATTATCAAACTTCCAATCTCATATTTATCGGGGTATTCTTCTTCTATTTTCACATTACTTCTTCTGAGAAGAGCTTTCACCCGGCTAATTAGCACCCGTGGTTTGACAGGCTTCGTGATATAATCATCAGCACCTGCCTCAAAACCTGCTATTTGGGAATAGTCTTCCCCGCGGGCAGTGAGAAAGAGAATAATCGCATTTTTCATATTAGACAATGTCCGCAATTCTCTACAGGTTTCAATGCCATCAAACTCAGGCATCATAACATCCAGAATAACCAGATGTGGTGACCATCTGTCCGCTATTTCTATTGCTATCAACCCATTGTTTGCTGTTTTAACCTCATATCCTTCTTTTCTTATGTTGTAAGACAGAAACTCAAGTATGTCTTTCTCATCATCAACAAGCAATATGCGGTAATCTTTTTTTTCCATGATAATGAAGGATTATTTACATAAAGTTTCGTCAAAGTTATGAAAATATTTAATGATCAGTAGGATGTAGTTATTTTTTAGTATTGTGCTTTTTTTATAATTTTCTGATATTGTTTGGATTTAATATTTGCTTAATATGTATTTTGCAAAAAAATAATATTGAGGTTAATGAATAATCAGGATGACCAGAATCTTAAAAAGTTTCACTTAATGAAAGTAGCGATAAATAATAGATGCTTTATTGTGACCAATAACCTTGTCCAGTTCTTCTTTTGAAGCGTTTTTAATTTGTTTTACAGATTTGAAGTGGCCTAAAAGCTTATCTGTTGTTTTTTTTCCTATACCCTTAATATCGGATAGCTGGGTTCTGGATACGGATTTTTTGTGCCGGTTTCGATAATGGGTAATTCCAAACCGGTGAGCTTCATCACGTGCCCGTTGAATAATCTTTAAAGATTCTGATTTTTTATCAATATAAACAGGGATACTATCACCGGGAAAATATATCTCTTCAAGTCTCTTAGCAATGCCAATAACCGTTATTTTACCTCTTAAATTTATCTTTTCCAGGCTTTTAACAGCAGCATTCAGTTGACCTTTTCCCCCGTCAATTATAATGAGTTTCGGCAAGGGTGCAGATTCATCTTTTAACCTTTTATACCTGCGATAGATTACTTCCCCCATGCTCGCATAATCATCAGGGCCAGTCACTGTTTTGATATTAAAATGACGATAGGATTTCTTTTCAGGTTTACCGTCTTTGAATACAGCCATAGCAGCCACGGGATAATTGCCCTGCATATTGGAATTATCAAAGCATTCAATATGTCTGGGTTGCTCTTTCATTCTCAAATCCCTGCGCATAGTCTCCATGATCCGATCCGTATGTCTTTGCGGATCGACAAGTTGCCGTTGTTTGTCTTTATTTTTGCGATAGTATTTCACATTACGCCATGACAAATCCAGCAGGCTTTTCTTATCGCCACGTTTTGGAATAATGATTTTAGCATCACGGAAATTTACATCAATTTTGGTGGGTAAAATGATCTCCTTTGCATAACTATTGAATCTTTGTCTGAAATCGGTAACGGCCATCGCAAGCAACTCTTCGGTCTTTTCATCCAGCTTTTTTTTTAATTCCATGGTATGGGATTGCACGATTGCTCCGTTGATCACCCTTAAATAGTTTGCACAAAATGTTTTTTCATCTTCTTCAAAGCTGACAACATCAGCATTTTTTATGGAGGGATTAACTACTGTTGAACGGCTTTGATACTTTTCAAGTGTTTCAATTTTTTCTTTATAAACCTGTGCCTGTTCAAATTCCAGGTTTTCGGCATGGACATTCATTTGTTTTTTTAATCGCCTTAAAACGCCATTTATATCTCCTTTCAATATTTTTTTTATTTGACGTATGGATTCATTGTAATCTTGTTCGCTTTGTAAACCCTCGCATGCTCCTTTACAATTTCCAATATGGTATTCCAGGCATACCCTGAATTTACTCTGTTCGATGTTTTCCCGTGTAAGGTTGTATTTGCAGGTTCTTAATTTGAATATTTTACGCACCAGGTCAAGCAAAGTATTCATCATTTTGACATTGGCATAAGGGCCAAAATATACCGAACCGTCTTTAACGGGATTACGCGTGGAAAATACTCGTGGAAATCGTTCATTTTTAATGCATATCCAGGGAAATGTTTTATCATCTTTAAGCATCACATTATAACGGGGCTGATGTTTCTTGATAAGATTGTTTTCCAACAACAAGGCATCCAGTTCGGTATCAACGACAATGTAATTTATATCATAGATTTTTTTTACCAGCACTCTGGTTTTTCCAGTATTCTCCTGGTCTTTTGTAAAGTAAGATGCAACACGCTTCCGGAGGTTTTTAGCTTTGCCTACATAAATAATTTTCCCTTCGGTACCGATATATTGATAAACGCCTGGTTTATCAGGTAAGGCAGCTATCAAAGGCTTTAATTTCTGATCATAATATGGATTTAAATGACCTGCCATAATCTTACACAGGCTTAAGCACCAATTCAATACGTTGTATTCCTTTCACTTTATAAGCAGGCATCCGGTTGCGGGCTACAAATTCATAAAACCCTTCCCGGGATAAGTCTAATTCCTTAAAAAACTCCATCGTAAACTCATAGTATCCCTCTTCATTTTGTTCACCTGTAGCCTGCCCTTCCACAAACAATTTTTCGTTTTGCTCCAGGTAGCGCTCTTCCCCTGTCGGAGCATACATCATCAAACTCATAGCAAAATAATTGCCCTGCATTTCATCATTATAATAAATACGCACAAAAACATCATACTTTCCCGGATTTTCCATGACAACCTGAAACTTTACCGTTTCCATACGTTTCCATTCATTTGATGTAAAGTTTATTTTTTTGTTATAAGTAGGCCGGCAACCCATTAATGTATAAAGCATTACAATCAGGAATACAAGTTTTTTCATGATGCTTTTTTTTCAAAGGTACAACAACAAAGTTATATTATTATTTAAAGAAAAAACGATTTATAAATTCTGCTATTTTTGCAAATATGGCAAAAAAGAAAAAATATTACGTGGTATGGAGGGGACATGAGACCGGAATTTATGAGAGTTGGGAGGCATGCCGTAACTTAATACAAGGTTATCCTAATGCTTTGTACAAATCTTTTTCTGATTTGGAGTCAGCGAGAGAAGCTTTTTATGGTAATCCGCATGAATATTTGGGTAAATCCAAGCCATCCACAAGTTTAAGTAAAGCAGATAAGGAACGAATAGGTGAGCCTGTTGAGGAAAGTTTGGCAGTAGATGCTGCATGTAGCGGAAATCCGGGAGTTCTGGAATACCGGGGTGTAATTGTTGCCAACCATAAAGAAATATTTCATAAAGGCCCCTTCCCGCAGGGAACTGTGAATATCGGAGAGTTTCTGGCTCTGGTACACGGTCTGGCATGGCTTAAACAAAACAATTACAGAATACCTGTATATTCCGATTCAAAAACAGCTATAAAATGGGTTTCCCAGAAAAAGGCCAACACAAAACTGGAAATCAATGAGCTAAATCAGGAACTCTTCAAATTAATCAGGCGTGCTGAAAACTGGTTGAAGCAGAACAGTTGGGAAAATAATATTCTTAAATGGGAAACCGAAGCCTGGGGCGAGATACCTGCTGATTTTGGCCGGAAATAAAAAAGCCTCATTGTAAAAACAATAAGGCTTCTTTTTGCTGCGAACAAAAAACTAACGAATCCCCTCACATTTTTCAACACACTCAATAACTTGAGCAATAGACTGTTGCTTAAGTGAGTAATACGTATTTTTACCATCTCTCCTGGATTGAAGAACACCTTTATTCTTTAGAATATTCAGATGATGAGAGGCAGAGGCCTGCTCTATCTTCAGATGTTCATAAATCTCTGTTACATTCATCTTGGGGCGGTCCTCCAAAAGGCTGATAATGGCAATCCGCATTGGGTGAGCTATTGAACGCAATTTACTGGCTGCATCCTCCAGCTTAACAATGTCCAATCCGCTTTTTGTTGTTTCCATAAGTTGTTGTTTTAAAGTGCTTATTCCTTATTATATTATCTTACTTGTACAAATATAGTATATATATACTTTTTAAACAAATATTTTAATGTTATTTTTTAATCCGGAATAAGTGGTGTAAAACTGAAGGTATCGCCGTCAAAAAGCCCTAAATCACTTATTTTTAGCGAAGGTATTACCAATAACGCCATGAAAGATAATGACATAAAAGGAGCCGAAAGCTTTGATCCACTGTTTTTAACCATTGCATCAATGCGCTTGTATTCCCGGGAAACAGCAGCAGCATCCTGATTTGTCATTATTCCAGCAACCGGCAGAGCCAGAAATGCTGATTCATCTTCACTTATGAATCCTATTCCTCCTTTTCTTTCAGATATCCCTTCTATTGCTTTAATGATCATTTGATCTTCTACACCAACAGCTATAATATTATGACTGTCGTGAGCCACGGTAGATACTATTGCCCCTTTTTTCAAACCTATATTATGGATAAATCCTACAGATGGTTTAGATTTATTATACCGGTTTACAACCACTATTTTAAGAATATCATTCTCCGTATCACTTATTATCTTTCTATCTTTCACAAGTGGATCAACCAGTAATTTATGAGTCACTAACTGCCCGTCTTTCACATCAATAACCTGAAGTTTCCCACCAGAAGCCTCAACCTGAATATCCTCCACCATGATATCCGAAGCCACGAATTTGTTAGGTATTTCGGAATCTACTTTTGAGATACAGGATTCACCATTTTCAGCCACTTTTTGACCATCAATAAATGTTTTGAGGATATTAAAATTTTCAGGATCATCAATGATAATAAAATCTGCAGGATCATCTTTCTGCAGTAAGCCATTATGCAATTTATAATGTTTCCCGGGATTTACAGTACAAGGTAATAGAGCTGTAATTAGATCATACCCATAATCCAAAGCCCGCTTAACAAGTTGATTTATATGTCCTGTAAGTAATTCATCCGGATGTTTATCATCCGAACAGAACATGATCTTATCCGGATAATCTTTTAATAAAGGAATAAGAGCTTCAAAGTTTTTAGCGGCGCTACCTTCCCTTATTTGTATATACATGCCAGCATTCAGTTTATCCTGGGCTTCTTCCATTGTATAACATTCATGATCAGTAGAAATGCCTGCCTCAGCATATGCCCGGGCATCTTTCCCTCTTAGCCCTGGTGCATGACCATCCACAGGTTTACCATATTTTTCTGCTGTTTGAATTTTGTCTCTTATCTGTGGATCATCATTTAATACTCCCGGATAGTTCATCATTTCAGCAAGGTATTTAACCTGGTCTTTTTTCAGCAGTTCATCTATATCGTTAACATTAATTTCTGCCCCGGATGTTTCGAAAGGTGTAGCCGGCACACATGATGGTGCACCGAAATAAAACTTAAAGGGGACCTGTTCTCCGTTTCTGATCATAAAGTTCACACCTTTTCTGCCAAGAACATTACCAATCTCATGGGGATCGGAAACCGTAGACACAGTTCCGTGCGTCACAGCTAACCTTGCAAATTCAGAAGGGATCAACATAGAGCTCTCAATATGCACATGCGCATCAACAAGTCCGGGTAAAATATATTGCGCCGGAACATTATCTTCATGGATTTCTTTTATGGATTTTATCTTCCCCGAAGAGACAGTTATCTCCCCCGGAAAAATACGTTTTCCTATAACATCAACAATCTTTCCACTGTATGTAAATTCGTTACTCATTTTTTATCGGCCAGTTTGTTTGCCAGTTGCCCACATGCGGCATCAATATCTTTACCGCGGCTGCGCCTTACATTGACTATAATATTGATCTTATCTCGTAAAAAAGTCACAAATCGCTCCATGTCTTCATCATCAGCCCTTTCTAAAAATGACCGTTCCACAGGATTATATTCAATAATATTGACCTTTACGGGAAAATGCTTGCAAAAAGCAGCCAGTTCACTGGCATCCTCCAATGAATCATTAAATCCTTTAAATAAAATATATTCGATTGTAATTCTTATTCCTGTTTTTTCATAAAAATATTTAACCGACTCAATCAAATCTTGAATAGGATTACTACGGTTTATGGGGGCAATCTTGTTTCGCTTTTCATTATTAGCTATATGAAGCGATAATGCCAGGTTGATCTTCAAATCCTCATCAGCCAGTTTTTTTATCTGACCTGCCAGCCCAACTGTTGACAATGTTATGCGTTTATGAGATATCCCCAGGCCCTGCTCCGACGTAAGCCATCGCACTGAATCTGCGACATTAGAGAGATTCATCAATGGTTCTCCCATACCCATATATACAATATTGGAAAGTGACTCCTGATAATTCTCCTTTGCAATACGATCGAGCTCCACTACCTGATCTACAATTTCATCCGGAAACAAATTCCTCCTGAATCCAAGGCCTGCTGTAGCACAAAATTTACATCCCAGGTGACATCCAACCTGAGATGAGATGCAAGCCGTCATGCGATCCCCCGATGGAATCAACACACCTTCAACAATACTATTTTCTTCGAGCTTAAAAGCGACTTTAATGGTTTTATCTTTACTTACCTGTGTGTTGCTCACTTTAGCACGGCTGATATAAAATTCTTCACTTAAGATTGTCCGCAATTGAAGCGATAAACTGGTCATCTCATCAAAATCTGAAACATGCTTTTGCCATAACCATTCGATGATCTGCTTTCTCCTGAACTTCTTTTCTCCCTTTTCTGACAAAAATTGATCCAGCTCTTCATTAGTAATCCGGCGTATATTTTTCTTTTCGCTCATAATTACAAAAATAGTTATTTTAAACGATTTAGCCGCTTCTTACTTCCCCTTCTAATCTAAATAAAAAGTACCCGCAAAGGCTTTATAATGTATCCATTGTTCAGCATTTTGCGGGCAGAAGAATAATTAATAAATGAACCAGTCAAATATCCGCCGGTAGGCGAAAACACACACGGGTATAATAATAAAGGAACACATAAATAGTGTGTGCCGGATATTTAACTTATCATGGCGAACTCCTGCTTACAGCAGGGAGCAATGAAATCAAAATTATAAACGGATGAAGGGTGTAATCTACCGGATAATCAGTTTTCTGGTTTCAAGTCCGTTTTCATTATAAAATTTCAGGAAATATATTCCGGATGACAGATGGTTTATCTTCAAAGACAATTCATTTTCACCGGGAGCCATTCGGACATCATTTTTTTCAAGCAGCTTTTTACCTGACATGTCCAAAACTGCTATGTTTATCACCTGATTTTTCTTAGCACTGAGCCTGCAAGTAATCATTTCACTGGCAGGATTGGGAAACAACTGTGTAATAGTGAAATCTTTGTTCATACTAGTAAGGCGTTCAACCGATAGGCTGTTTTTATTGACAAAAGCAGCATAGATATCAAGGTCACCACTGTTTTTTCTTCCGTCAGCCCACACGGGTATAATATAATCATTAGTGGATAACACAGCATTATACTCCCCAACACCAAATTCATTATTCAGGTTTCCTACGGTGGAGAAATCAGTGGCCATGCCTGTGATCCTGGTATTTTGACCAAATGTTTGTCCGTTATCATAGGAACTGTTAATGTAATAATGCGTATTGATATTCAAAGAATCATCGGCTCTTCTGTCATACCATGAAATATCCACCCTTCCGTGAGGTGAAACATTAATAGCTGAATAATACTGATGTATGGTTTTATTTGTATCATCATTAATGATCACAGGAGCTTCAAAAGTATTTCCTCCGTCTGTGGATCGTGAGAAATAAATATCCAAGCCGTCAGAATCTTTCTGCATAAGTCCATTGGCCGTCCAGGTTATATAAACATGATTTGAATTGGAAGAAGAGGCATTATAAACCGAAGGATAAAGTCTGTCATCCGATATTCCCTCTACCGAAACATTTAGTTGATTTGCCGAAAATTGCGGTATCTGTATATCAGAGACCTTCAAGGGCGCCGTAAAATTCTTTGCTCCGTCATCAGAATAACAATGATAGATTCCATAATTAGACCCATCCCTGGAGCCAAAAAAGCTGACATGAACGCGTCCGCTTTGTCCGACACTAATGCTCCCAAACTGGACAATAGCAAAGGAGGTATCAGTCAGATATGCTTTTGTGGTGTCGAAATGCGTGGAATCGGAAGGTTTTCTTGCCACTGTAACTCTGTATGCCTGGCTCTGAATATCAATTTCAACATAGCTTATATAAATATCATTATAATGCGGTGAAGAAGGATTTATATCCGCTGCCATCCATTGTTTATCGGTAAGCGGGCCATTAAAAGCTGCAATATTATTTAAGCTTCCCTGTGATTCTTCAATAACCTGAGTTGTATCATAATTCCAGGTTTGCCCGTTGTCATCAGAATAAGCCCAGTACATCCCCCAGTATGCATTATCCAGATTCATGTTTTTGATTGAAAGATCAATCCAGGAAAAATAAACGCGGTTTCCGTCATCATAAACAAATACGGGGTCGCCTCCTCCAACAGACATGTTTCCGGGAAGGGAGGGCATATTTGTGAAACTGCTATTATTCCAGTTTGCTCCGAAATCATTACTATAATATACCGGACAGTTTAGGCCGGCCATACCGCTATGAGCTATCGGGCTGACAACGATCTGATTGCTGTCATTTGGATTGATGGCTGCATGCACTTCCGATTCGGCTGTATTATCACCGGAAATAACAACATTCGTTGATTTTAACCCCTTTAGCTGTCTGATTTTTTTATCTTGCTTCCAGCCTTTTTGAGGATTATTAAGGTCAACTTTAATTTTTTCTTCCAGAGAGCGGTTTAGCATCTCTTCAAATGTTGTCTTCTGCGAAAAAACAGTTAATGAGAACAACATTCCTAAAAGTAATACAAAATGTTTCATAACTAATAAATATAAAATTATTCTTGTTTAGCTGTATTCATATACTACCAGTCATCACCGGAATTATCTTCTTCTTTTTTCATTCCTTCTTTCATGCTGTCAATAACTTGTTGAATTTCTTCAGCAATAATGCGCATGGTTTCAGGGTCTCTTTGGTCATAATAACGGCTTTCCGGATTTATCCAACGTTCCAGGGGAAAAGGTGATGTTTTTAACAGTTTAATATCTGTAATCGTATACCGGAATCGTCCATCGCGAAATTCCATTTTCAAAATATAAGCCATTCTCCCCGATTGTATTTTCACACCTTCTTCATTTTCTTTTTTTATATCAAAGCGTGGCCGGGCTTTAATCACACCATTCATGCGGTCTTGTTTTTCAATAATTCCTCTCGGGTTATCCCAGTAATCGTTCATCCAGGTTACTGCTCTATAGAAAAGCTCATTAGCAGCGCCTTCTGCTTGTACAACTTCCTGGTAAGTGATTATTTTGGTATCTTCATCAACCGGAAAAGAGACTGAATCCTGTGTTTGAGTAAATACAGTATTTGTGAGCACTAATATAAACACGGGAGCTAAAATCATTTTAATATCAGACATAACGATCATATTTTGTTTCAGTGAGTAAAATTAAAAAATCGGGCCAAACTATGATTAAAACATAACGATTTTTAACATTAAAAAAGGGGAACCATACTGAGTTCCCCGTAATATAATATCATTTATTATTTGGCGGTTTACATCATACCGGGCATACCTCCGCCCATGCCGCCCATTCCACCCATACCGGCAGCAGATGCAGCATCATTGTTATCATCATCCTGAGATTCAGCAAGAACTGCTTCGGTTGTCAGCAACATTCCGGCAATAGATGCAGCATTTTCAAGAGCTACACGCGCAACTTTTGTCGGGTCAATAACACCGGTTTTAAAGAAATTCTCATAGGTTTCGGTGCTTGCGTTAAATCCAAAATCATCTTTTTCAGATTTTACCTTTTGAGCAACAACAGAACCTTCCACCCCGGAATTTTCAACGATCTGGCGCAATGGTTCTTCAAGCGCACGGCGGATAATAGCGATACCTGTTGTTTCATCGGCATTATCACCTTTCATACCTTCCAGAGCCTCAATAGCCCGGATGAAAGCAATTCCTCCTCCGGGAACAATGCCTTCTTCAACAGCAGCACGAGTTGCATTTAATGCATCCTCAAATCGATCTTTCTTTTCTTTCATCTCAATTTCACTGGCTGCCCCTGCATAAATCACAGCAACACCACCGGCCAGTTTAGCCAGACGCTCCTGAAGTTTTTCCTTATCGTAATCTGAAGTCGTGTTTTCTATCTGAGCCTTAATCTGATTTACACGCCCTTCAATATCTTTTTGATTACCTTTACCACTTACGATTGTCGTATTGTCTTTATCAATAGTGATTTTCTCAGCTTCTCCGAGCATTTCAAGCGACGCATCTTCCAGTTTGAATCCTTTTTCTTCGGAGATAACTGTTCCACCAGTAAGAATAGCGATATCTTCCAGCATTTCTTTTCTTCTGTCGCCAAATCCGGGTGCTTTTACAGCAGCAATCTTGAGAGAACCACGTAACTTATTAACAACTAACGTGGCCATAGCTTCACCTTCCACATCTTCTGCAATAATTAACAGCGGACGTCCGGTTTGTTGTGCTTTTTCAAGTACCGGGATAAGATCTTTCATGACAGAAATTTTCTTGTCATAGATCAGGATCAACGGGTTTTCAAATACCGTTTCCATTTTTTCACTATCAGTAACAAAATAAGGTGAAATATAACCACGGTCAAACTGCATTCCTTCTACAACATCCACGTAGGTTTCAATACCTTTGGCTTCCTCAATGGTAATTACACCTTCTTTTTTTACTTTGCTCATTGCTTCTGCAATCAAACTACCAATCAGATTATCATTATTGGCAGATATCGTAGCAATTTGCTTTATTTTTTCGTTGCTATCGCCCACTTCCTGTGAAAGGCTCTTCATGTTTTCCACAGCTTTGATCACGGCCTTATCAATACCGCGTTTCAGGTCCATTGGATTAGCTCCTGATGTAACATTTTTCAAACCTGTTTGGATAATGGATTGAGCCAGCACAGTTGCTGTAGTAGTTCCATCGCCTGCTACATCATTGGTTTTGGAAGCAACTTCCTTAACCATCTGGGCACCCATATTTTCCACTTTGTTTTTTAATTCGATTTCTTTGGCTACACTCACACCATCTTTTGTAATGGTTGGAGCACCAAAAGATTTGTCGATCACCACATTTCTGCCTTTAGGACCAAGGGTCACTTTTACAGCGTCAGTAAGTGCATCTACACCTCTTTTCAGGGCATCTCTTGCTTCGATATCAAATAAAATGTCTTTTGCCATTTTTTCTAATTTTTATGTTTATTGTTATTTTCTTTTTCTGTTACCACTAAATAATACCGTAAATTTCATCTTCTTTTAGGATAAGGTAGTCTTCATTTTCAAAAGAGATTTCCGTACCGGCAAATTTTCCGTAGATAATCACATTACCGGGTTTAACAGTCATCTCATGTCCTTCTGTCCCGCTTCCAACAGCCACTACTTTTGCTTTTTGCGGTTTCTCTTTAGCTGTATCCGGGATAATAATTCCACCACTGGTTTTATCATCTGCGGACAAAGGCTTAGCAAGAACCCTGTCTCCCAGGGGTTTAAATTTTATTTCTGCCATCTTTTTTTTATTTTAGTTTATCACAGAACCAAATCATCATATTTTATGCCAAAGAGCATAGACCAGGATTTTTATGTCATTATTTCAGCAATTAAAAAGTGCAAAAAAATAATGTCAGATTGTTTGTGACAATCTGACATTATTTGTATTTGAGAATTTATGATTTCCTATTCAGGTTGAACAGGCTCCTGTTGTCCAGAACCTTCTTGCTGGACAGGTAATTGATTTTGTCCCGTATTATAGTTTATACTAGCATCTGGATTATCCTGATAAAATTCCTGGGATTCGGAGACTGTTGTTTCTTGTGGTTGATTTCGGGGAATAACAAATACTGATGATAAACTTAACACCAACAGAATAATAGCCAGTGCCCAGGTTGCTTTCTCCAAAAAATCAGTGGTTCTTTTTACACCCATAATTTGATTGGATGATGAACTTCCACCAAATGCTGAGGAAAGTCCTCCACCTTTTGGATTTTGAACTAATATGATCAAAACTAACAATACACATGTGATAAGTACTAATGCCGAAACTATTATATATCCGCCCATAATCTTTTGATTTTAAGAAAAATAATGGTATTTCTTCTATTTCTTTTTTAGTTCTTCAATAAGGTTTGCAAAGTAACGCTTTTTTTCTGGAAATTTCAAGCTAAGTTTTTGATAAATTTCTATTGCTTTGTTAATTTTACCCTGTCGCTGATAAATCATAGCAAGTGTTTCCGAAATAAATTCATGATCATCCTTTAAGCTTTGATCAGCAACTTCGGCTTCCTCTGAATAATCTTTTTCCTTGTCAGGAATTATTCGCGGTTCATTTTGCATGAACTTGTCTATTAATTCTGTTGTATAGGAAGTGTCGGAAGATTCTTTATTAAAAGTTGTTTTTTCCGGATTTTGTTGACCTGAAAAATCTTGTTCCTTTTCAATTTGTCTGAGTCTTTCCTGATAATATGTTTCTTTTTCCTGTTCGGTATATCCTTCAGATTTTTGTTTGGCTGTATCATTATCTATGGAAACTGTTTCTTTATCTACTTTTTTATGAAATGTATGCACCCAATCATAAAAATAAGGCCTGTTATGAATAAACATAGCAGACTCCTGCAGCATTTTTTGAAATTCGTGATGTCCCGTATTTTTCAGTGATTTCAACCATAGCACATGAAATGTTGCACAAAACGGATATTGTTTAATATATCGGTATAGTTCTTCCTTTTGCGCCTGGTCAAGATTTCCGGGTTTATTAATATAGTCAATTATTTTTTGAAGTTCCATAATTTCAAGTTTACCAGTTTACAACAGATTTATTAAAAATATCATCCACCAGATAATCAACAATCTGCTCAATAAGTTGATCTTCTACGGATGCAAGGCTGGCTGAGCTTGAATAATCTTCATATCTGGAAAATGTGGTTTCAAAGTTCATCTTTTCCTGATATCGATTTACAAACTTAACATTAACTGTTATTGTAAGTCTATTCATAGCAGCCTGATCATTTCCCTGAATAGCCACAGGCTTTGTTTTATAATCAACAATTTCTCCTTCAAAGTATAAATCTCCACCTGTATTAGTAAGTGAAAGTGATGTTTGAGATTGAAAACGGTCTTTTAGAGCATCCGTTAATATCTGACTTAAATTCGAATTAACAAGTGAAGCTTTATTAGGAAAATACTGAATGGTTACTGTTTCTGCCTCAGGCGGGATTGATGCTCCGGTAAAACTGTAAATTCCACATCCGCTGAAGGGAACAAAAATAAAAATCAACCAAACCAGAGAAATATGTTGTTTTATTAGTCGTTTCATGATTCGATATTATATTCTTTAATTTTACGGTAAAGTGTTCTCTCAGAAATACCTAATTCTTTAGCTGCCTGTTTTCTTCTACCCTGATGCTTTTCTAACGCTTTTTTGATCAAATCTATTTCCTTTTTTTGAATTGATAATGATTCTTCAACAACTTCCGAGTCCTGAATTGGTTCCGAGCTATCTTCTATTTGTTCTGAATAATAATTTCCGGGAACAAAGGATTCATGCTGTATATCAGGGACATCTTTACGTGGCTCTCTATGCTTTGTTGTTGAATGACCATAGCGGGAATTCATTTCATAATACCGTTCATCACCCATACTTTGCCTGACATCTTCTTCTTTATTCAGATCAAAGACTACTTTTTTCAGGTCATTGATATCTTTACGCATATCAAAAAGTATCTTATACAATAATTCACGTTCACTAAGGTGTTTGTTTTCTTCCTGTTCTTCTTTAAAAAGAACGGGAAGTTTACTCGTTCCGCTAGCGGGCAAATATCTCCGGATTATTTCCCTGTCGATTTCTCTTTCTTTTTCAATAACCGCCAGTTGTTCCGTAATATTTTTAAGTTGTCTGACATTTCCAGGCCATCGGAAATTCATTAACTCCTGCCTGGCATCTTCTGTTAATCGTATTACCGGCATACGGTATTTCTCAGCCAGATCAGCAGCAAACTTGCGAAATAAAAGGATAATATCATCTTTTCGCTCGCGTAATGGCGGTACATAAATGGGTACTGTGCTAAGACGATAATAAAGGTCTTCCCTGAATTTACCCTGGTTAATTGCCTTTTCCACATCTAAGTTCGTTGCTGCTACAACCCGGACATCAGTCTTGATCACTTTTGATGATCCAACCTTCAAAAATTCACCGGATTCCAAAACCCTGAGCAAACGAACCTGCGTAGATAAAGGTAACTCAGCTACTTCATCCAAAAATATCGTCCCTCCGCTCACTTCTTCAAAATAACCTTTACGGGAATCTGTTGCCCCTGTAAATGAACCTTTTTCATGCCCAAAAAGCTCTGAATCTATTGTGCCTTCTGGTATTGCTCCACAGTTTACTGCAATATACGGACCATGTTTCCTTGAACTGAACTGATGAATAATCTTAGGAAATACCTCTTTACCAACTCCGCTTTCTCCTGTTATTAGTACTGATATATCTGTCGGGGCAACCTGTAATGCTTTATCGATGGCCCTGTTTAATAATTCTGAATTCCCGATTATTCCAAAACGTTGTTTTACCGACTGCAATTCCATAGTTTATCCTTCTTTCTATAACAAAAATAATAATTCTTAATGACCGACCGTAATTATGGAACAAAAATAATGACAAAATGTCAGAAACCACAAAAAATATAGTTTTTCAACAATTCAGAAAATAAAAAAACCTGTAAATTAGCTTACAGCAGAGAATCCAAATTACAAATGTGAATTCAGTACCTGCTGAAAAATACGAAATAATTTCATAATGAATACTATGTATATGCTAAATGCTTATAAAATGCAAGGTTTTGACCTACATTTTGCAAATAACCTTGCATTTCTTATCCCAATATTTCGTTTGTCTTTAGCAAGCCCTATTTAAAAGCTTTATAAATCAGGTATATCCATCTGCGGTTCTAAAACGATAAAGGCCGCAGGATAAAACTCTTTTATTTGATGTAGATACCGCTCAGCCTGCAACCTGGACACAAAATTTCCAACTTCAACTTTATAATTCGGTGCTTCAAAAACAACATAAGCTTTTATATCACTGTTTTTCATTTTAAACTTAGCCTTAGACCTCATGGCATTCTTTCTTGAATTATTTCCCGAATCAGAAAATATCTGTATACGGTATCCCGGGATACCATTCATTTCTTTATTGATGGAAATATGTTTCTGCACAAGGCTGTTAGCACTGGTTGCATTTACAAGCTCAATATTTCCCTGATTTTGTGCCAGCAAAGCATAGTTCATCAACAATAAAATACCAGCACATAAAATTGTCGTCTTTATTTTCATTTTATCTACTAATCAACAAGATGGTCATATAAATTACGTGGACGAACAGACAATACAGGAATTGGCGAATGGTTAACCATTTGTTGTGCAAAAGGACCAAGTAACAAGTTAGCAGTAGTTGTTTCCTGTTCCGTCATTATAGCAATCAGATCAGCATCTATTTCACGTGCAAACTCAATTGTTGTATCCGTCAGGTTTCCTGCCTCTCTTCGTTCAATGCTATATCTAACGTCATTTTCCTCCAGATATTTTGCAGTTTGATCAATATATCCATTCACCAGCATCTTAACGGCTGTTCCCATAGTAGAGAAAAGTCCCAGCACCGTTATTTCAGCATCAAAAAATTTTGCCAGTTGCATAGTAAATGGGGTTTTTTGCCGGGTTTGACGGGTGCTGTCTATAGGTAAAATAATTTTATTTAATGGTCTGTCAGCCGATTCACCATATCGTAAAGTAATTACCGGGCATTGTGCTGAAGTTACAATGCGGTATGCACTTGAGCCAATCCAGAATTCTTCAAATCCTGATGTTCCATGAGTGCCGGTAACTACAAGATAGGCATCGTGATATTTGGCCTGATTTGAGATTTCTTTATGTACTTTACCGCTTCGAATCTTATACATAAATTTGCCGCCGGTTAGATTTTTTTTACGTTTTTCTATTAATTCTTCAAAACGCTTTTTCACTTCATGTTCTGCGGGATTTCGATTATTTGTTGATAATGAAGTGGAACTTCTGTCTTTATCCACCCATACTAACAGAATATTTGCATTTAACTTATTCGCAATATTGACCGAATAATTTAAAGCATATTCCGAACCTTCGGAAAAATCCATTCCTACAATAATGATTTTCTTCATAGTATTTAGTTTTGAACATGTTTTTGCTAATTAACTTAACCTTTTCCCTAAGCTGAATTATAACAGTGCATCCTATATTATATGACACATGAAAAAGACAGACTGTTGCCTGTGAAAGGTAATAAATCAAAAAAATTAAAACCCATAATAAAAGATATTTCTATAAAGCTTAAACTTATGCTGAAATATATAATTCTAAATCATTATTTTTGCAATTAACAGAACAGCTATGTCATTAAACAAAAACTTAGATGCCAGTGGCCGTCAGATGAATGCACATGAGCAGGAATTTGAGAAAAGTTTACGCCCGGGATCGTTTTCTCATTTTCATGGGCAGGATTCCGTGGTTGAGAATCTCCAGATATTCACACAGGCTGCATTACAACGTAAAGAGGCACTGGACCATGTATTATTACATGGCCCTCCCGGTCTTGGCAAAACAACATTATCTCATATCATCGCAACCCAGATGAATGTAAATTTAAAAATCACCTCCGGGCCTGTATTAGACAAACCGGGAGACCTGGCCGGTTTATTAACAAGCCTGGAAAAACGCGATGTTCTATTCATAGATGAAATCCACCGTCTTAGTCCGGTTGTAGAAGAATACCTGTATTCTGCCATGGAAGATTTCCGGATTGATATTATGATTGAAACCGGCCCCAATGCACGTGCTGTGCAAATCGACCTGAACCCATTCACTCTTGTCGGGGCTACCACACGTTCCGGGCTACTTACTGCTCCCTTACGCTCAAGATTTGGTATTACATCACGTCTATCCTACTATGATAAAGATACGTTAGCAGGTATTATCAATCGCTCAGCAGGTATTTTGAATGTACCCGTTCATAATGATGCTGCATTGGAAATTGCGCGCAGAAGCCGTGGTACGCCTCGCATTGCCAATCTTCTGTTACGCCGCGTCAGGGACTTTGCCCAAATAAAAGGCGATGGTAAAATTGACTTAAAGATTGTTCGTTTTTCACTTGATTCACTTAATGTAGATAAATACGGACTTGATGAGATGGATAATCGTATTTTGATCACCCTCATTGACAAGTTTCGCGGCGGCCCGGTAGGCTTAAATACACTGGCTACTTCTTGTGGAGAAGATGCCGGAACACTGGAAGAAGTGTATGAACCTTTTCTTATTCAGGAAGGATTTCTTGATCGTACACCCCGCGGACGCAAAGTAACCTTAAAAGCCTTTGAACACCTTGGACGAAAACCAGGTGATGAACAAAAAAAACTGTTTAGCTTATGAGTTCTCATTATGAGCTATTCAATAAAAGATCACGAATAACAAAATATCTGGCTAAAAAACATGGCTTTTCCTATTGTGGAATTGCTCAAGCCAGAAGGCTTGATGAACATGAAGAAGCTCTGCAAAAATACCTGGATAATCATTTGCAGGGTAATATGCACTATATGCAAAACCATTTTGAAAAACGTCTTGACCCGGCAAAACTGGTTCCAGGAACAAAAACTGTTATTTCACTGCTTTATAATTATTATCCCGAAAAATATTTTGAGGAAGATGCTCCGTTTAAGATCAGCCGGTATGCATTAGGTAAAGATTATCATTTTGTTTTGAAAGACAAGTTGAAAATGCTCACCCGTGAAATGTCGGAGCAATTAGGTGAATTTTCATCCAGATATTTTGTAGACAGCGCACCAATCCTGGAACGTGCATGGGCACGGGAATCAGGGCTTGGATGGATCGGCAAAAATACGATGCTGATTAACATGAAACATGGATCCTATTTTTTTCTGGCTGAAATACTCCTCGATATGGAAATGGTTTATGATAAACCCATGAATCATGATTTTTGTGGCTCCTGCCATAAATGTATCGATGCCTGCCCCACGTATGCACTCTCTCCTTATAAAATTGATGCTTCCCGGTGTATTTCATACTTTACTATTGAAAACAAAGATGATCATATCCCGGAAGAACAAAAGCATAAATACAAACAATGGATTTTTGGTTGTGACATCTGCCAGCAAGTATGTCCCTGGAACAAATTTTCCCTATTTCATAATGAACCGGAATTCAAACCTAATGAAGAAATGCTTGAACTCACTGAAGAGCAATGGCTAAAGCTTACGAAAGATAACTATCAAAAGCTTTTCAGTAAAAGTGCAATCAAAAGAGCAAAATACAAAGGATTAAAACGTAATATCCATTCCCTGAACGATTAAAACTTATAGCTTACAAAGAAACGTAGCATATTAATGTGCTGACCACGGTTAAACCAATAGGTTGCACGCGAGTTATGTTTCCGAACAGGTACAATAGACTCACTGTGCCGGATACCTCCACCCCAGTTTTGATTGAACCAGTAATTCAAGTTTGTATTTATGGCCAGTTCATATTTCCGGAACGCTTCCTGATCCGTTATGACCCCGTTTTCATCTACTTCATTATCGGTTCTCTTTAATAGTACTCCAATAGAAGGGCCAAGCTCAACAGAAAGTTTTTCATGAATAAAATACTGATATGTAACCGGCACTTCAATATAATTCAGCATAAGTTTATAGGAATTATAGATGCCTTCATCCGGTTTAGCAAGCTTTCGTGAGCCTTTTTCAATATAGTTCATTTCCAATGTCAGCCTTGATTTAGGACTAATATCCAAACTGGTAAAAATACCGGCATATATGCCGGGTTTGTCATATCCGCTGAGATCATCACCTGAAACCTGACTGGCACTAATCCCGGCACGGATGCCGGCATCAAACTGTTGTGCTGCCATTAGCAAGGGCAATGATAAAAGAATAACCAGTGTTAAATTTGTTTTTATATGCATAGCTTATAGTTATATACTGTTCCAAAGGCAAAGATAATAATGTCAATTTATTTCAGCTCCCAATGATTTAAGTTCATCTCTTCCCCACTCATCATTGTCAAGTAATTTTTATATCTGAATTCGGCAATTTCTTCATTTTCTACTTTTTTCTTCACAGCACAACCCGGTTCATGAATATGCGTACAGTTATAAAATTTACAATTTTCTGCTGCAGCCATCATTTCAGGGAAATAAAGCCTCAGTTCATTTTTCTCGATGTCGATAAGACCAAACTCCTTGATTCCCGGAGTATCTACAATACAGGTATTTGCCCATATTTCATGCATTTCGGCAAAGGTAGTAGTATGCTTACCTTTCATATGAACATCTGAGAGCTCGCCTAACCTTAGGTTTAATCCCGGCACAATTGCATTGATCAAAGCCGATTTTCCAACACCTGAATGCCCGATAACAGCAGATATTTTATCATCCAGCATTGTTTTCAAGCTTTCCAGGTTTTCTCTTTTTTTTGCAGATGTCACCAAAATATCATAACCTGCATATCGATAAGTAGTGATCAGCATTTCCAGATGTTTCTTTTCTTCCGGTGTATAGATGTCATTTTTGTTAAATACAATCTTTGGCGGAATATGATAAGCCTCCGCAGTAACAAGAATACGGTCAATAAAACCAGTTGATGTCCTGGGATATGATAGTGTTGCTATAATTATAGCCTGGTCAAGATTTGCTGCAATGATATGAACTTGTTTTGATAATTTTGTGGATTTTCGGATAACATAATTGGAACGGGGAATGATTTTTTTTATAATTCCCGTTCTGTCGTCCTGCTGAGTTATAACCACTTTGTCTCCAACAGCCAGAGGATTTGTTGTTTTAATCCCCTTAATTCTGAAATTACCCCTCAATGTACAGTCAAAAATAGTATTATCCAAAGTTTTTACCTTGTATAATTTTCCCGTAGATTTTATGATAACACCTTGCTTATCAGAATTCATAGTTAATAGGATATCGTTTTACCGGCTAAAATAAATAAAATCAAACCAATTGATATTGATTTCCAGGCAAGTTTTTAACAAGGCCGTCAAACTCCAGCTTAAGCAAAATTGACGAAAGCTTACTGGAAGGCATGTTGGTTTCCACTGCCAGCCAGTCGATAGTGGAAGGGCCATTTATTTTCAGCTTATCTGTTATCATTTTTTCCTCTGAAGACAACTCCTTGAATAATTTACGTTGTCTGTTTATGATTTCCTGATTCTGTATATCCCAGTTCATCATTTTAAGTATCGCCTTACCCGAATCAGCAAGAGCAGCAATATTTCGTTTAATTAAGTTATTGCATCCTTCCGAAAATATATCATAACTACGTCCTGGAACCGCAAAAACATCACGGTTATATGAAGCTCCGATATCAGCAGTTATTAAAGCACCTCCCTTTTTAGCTGCTTCAACAACCACTATTGCATCAGACAATCCTGCGATAATTCTGTTTCGCCTGGGAAACATAATTTTATCCGGGATAACACCTGAAGACCATTCTGAAATAATTCCACCCTGCGAGATCATTTTTCCTGCTAATGATCTGTTCTGTGCCGGATACATCATATCATGACCATGAGCAATAACGCCCAGTGTTTCCATCTTATTTTTGAGCGCAAACCTGTGTGAATGACTGTCGATACCGAAGGCAAGACCTGAAATGATGATGACATCTGCCCCTTTTAATTCTTCGATAATTTTCTCGCACATAAACTTACCGTATTCTGTAGAGCTTCTTGTTCCAACAATAGCCAACATACGCTTATGATTGAGATCCGCATTCCCTCTGTAATAAATCATTAAAGGGCTATCTGCACAATGCCTCAAGCGTTGTGGGTATTCTTGATCCGTATAAAATAATGGTTTAATATTATGTTTTTCGATATATCGAAGTTCTCGTTCTGCTTTACGTAGCGGTTCTTTAGAGTTTAATTCAGCTACTAACTTTCTGTTAATCCCGGGGATTTTTGCCAATTGTTTACGGTCACTTTCAAATATAGCTCTGGGGCTACCCATGTAAGCAACCAGCTTTTTCCCATTAACAGGGCCTATTTCGCGCACTAATGACAATGCTATCTGATAGAGAAGCAATACTTTATATATTAATTTATTCAAAATTAACACAAATATTTTATAATTTTGCAATCAACATTAAAAAAAAAAATTTGGAAGAAGAAACAAACACCGTTCTTGTAGCCCCTTTGGACTGGGGACTTGGCCATGCAACGCGTTGTATACCATTGATTCGCCAACTGCAGGAACAAAATTATGATATTGTGCTTGCAGCCGATGGAAGAGCATGGGAATTTTTACGAAAAGAATTCCCCAATTTAATGTTGATAAGGCTACCTGGTTATAAAATCTCTTACCCTGCCAGAGGAAGTTTTATTTTAAAAATCCTGAGTATTATACCTGCTTTTTACAGAACCATACTAAAGGAAAACCGTATTCTGAAAAGAATTATCAAAGAACATAATATCAAAGCTGTAATCTCTGATAATCGTTACGGCCTTTGGTGTAAGAAGGTTCCATCCGTTTTTTTGGGGCATCAGATGATCATCAAAATGCCGAACATGCTGAGTTGGCTGGAATGGTTTATCCACAAAATCAGCATGGGTTTTTTAAAACGTTTTAATGAATGCTGGATACCTGATTATCAAGGTAAATATAACTTATCCGGTGATTTAGCACACAAATATCCGCTTCCGGATCACTTTCATTACATTGGCCCGCTATCCCGGTTTCATATAGAAAGGGAACAAAATAAAACCATGGATGATAATGAACCCGGAAATCATATACTTGTAATATTATCCGGGCCGGAGCCTCAACGAACTGTTCTGGAGAACAAGCTTTTAAACCAACTGGAAAACAGCAATCAGGAAGCAATTGTAGTTAGAGGTGTTACCGAAAAAGAAGGAGAATATCAACTCACTCCAAAGATCAGGGTTATTCATCATGCCCAGTCCGGGATGTTAAATTCATTGATTCTGGAATCTGTCCTTGTAGTGTGCCGTCCTGGCTATTCCAGCATCATGGACCTTGCTGCAACAGGGAAAAAAGCTGTTTTTATTCCAACACCCGGCCAGACCGAACAACAATACCTGGCACGCTATTTTTATAAAAACAAAATTTTTTATTACAACACTCAACGTTCATTTGATTTAGAAACAGCCATTGAACAATCGCAAGAGTATGAAGGACTGCAGATGAGGTATAACCCTTCTTTATTACGTGAGCGAATACGAAACCTCGCACATTTGATAGATCAAAAAAACAATCAATAGGTTTTAGTCATCCGGGAGGGAATAACAAGTATAAAATCTGCAAGATTCCTGCTATCTTCTTCTAACTTATCCAGATTTTCCTGTTCTGTAGTGGCAATGGTTGTAATTTCAACATTAGGCTTGTACTTTTTAAGGTACCAGTTAATTCCTTCATAATTATTGGAGTGATATGTTCCATTGAAGTGCAGGAAAACACCTTCCTTTTCTTTGTGTTTCAGTATAAAATGTGCCATCGTGGCATCTCTGGCTGCCTGAGCTTTGGGCAAATTCAGATTAGGTTCCCGGTGCATTCCCATCATCCTGGTCATCTGTTTATAGCCGGGCAAATCAGGATCATATGGCATTGGCAAGGGAGCTATCCAACGAAATGCTTCATTACGAACAGAATCCAAACCTTCAAAACCATGATCTGCTATAATAGAAGCATATCGCCGTGGTATATTGGTTGCAACAAATTCTATTTTATTTTCTTTAGCAAATTCTACTAACGGTTTATAATCTGTTTCATAATTCGGCCATAATCTTGCCTGATTTTCAAACGTAGTTGTAGCTATTTTTCCCTGCAAATATTCTTCTAACATAAGCTGATTGTCACGCTCAAGCATTTCAGCACCTAATGACAAATTTTGGCCTTTCATTTCATATAAATCTACTGTCATTTCCAATTGAAGCCAATGACAGACCGGGTTATTATGCAACTCCCCAAATAAAACCACATCCGATTCAGAAGATGTGTTGAGCATTTCATTGTAGGAAGTTTCTTCCCCATTGGATTTGTAAATTTTGTAGGCTTGCTTTTGCGCATATAAGCCATAGCTAATAAATAACAAAATAGCGATCAGACTGATAGATTTCATTTCTTTTTCAATTTTGATTCATTAAATGTAAAAGGCAATAATGATCTAACACTATCCACCACAATAATATTCCCGGATTTCCCCTTCATAATAACCCGGATTGGCTCATCAAACTTATATTCATATTCCGATAATGCCTGCCGGCATGAGCCACAAGGGGCAACGGGTGTATCCACTTCGAAATCATCTGAAAATGCTATTATTGCAATAGTATCAAAAGATGTATCAGGGAAGTTGGCAGATGCATAAAATGCAGCAACGCGTTCGGCACATAATCCATCGGGGTATGCTACATTTTCCTGGTTGGAACCATGAATAACCTTTCCGTCTTTCAAACGTAATGCAGCTCCCACATGATATCCGGAATAGGGCGAATACGATTGCTCTGCCGATAAATAAGCTTCATCCAGCAATAGGCGATCTTCTTCCGGAAGCTCATCAATGGTATCCAATACATGATATTGAAATGTAAAAGTTTTATCAGTCATATTCTTGTATTTAACAGAATTCTTTATAATTACGCTTAATCAGTTTCAGGTTTAAGGTAATTGCTGTATCTTTCTGAATTATTTAACAGTTCTATGGCCTTAAGTGTTTGCTTGTCATCCTCCAATCCGGCAATAACCTCACCTTTACGGTAATAATATCGTCCTGCTATTTCCATTTTTAACAGCTTTATTATTTCATCTCTGAAATCAATCAAATCCTGCGATTTTTCATGATGCAGGTTTTCCTTCAATACAGTTAATTGTTTTTCTATAGTTGACAAATAATGTTCTGCTTCAGCAGTTTCTTTTAATTCTTCTAACTGTTTTTCAGTATTTGTTTTATACTGAAAATCCCTTTCATCAAGAAAAGTAGAAAATTCATTATAGGTTTTCTCACTGATTCTGAATTTTTCCGGTGGAGCAATTGAGTCATGTTCATAATAAAATTGTGTTACAAAATCAAAAATTAATTTCTTGGAAACTAGTGCTTTTGATATTGTATTATAGGAATACGGTTTGACTTTAACATCGGGATAAATACCATCTCCATCATAAACCTCTCTTCCACTTTTGGTTCTAAATATTTTATCTAGTGAATCCTTATCAGATTGACTATCATCATAAGAATAATCTACAGCTTGGATACAGCGGCCGCTTGGAATATAATACTTGGCAACAGTTACTTTCATCCGCGTATTATAACTCAAAGGGAGAATATTTTGCACCAGTCCTTTTCCAAATGTATTCTCTCCAAAAATAATCCCGCGGTCAAGGTCCTGAATCGCTCCCGAGACAATCTCTGATGCAGATGCACTGTTCCCGTTTACCAGTACTGCCAGAAGAAGTGTAGTATCTATCGGTTCACTACGGGTTCTATAGACTTTATTTTTAGAATCAAGCTTACCTCTTGTTTCAACAATAATTTGGCCTTTCGGAACAAAAAGACCAACTATTTTAACGGCTTCGCTGAGTAATCCACCACCATTATTACGCAAGTCGATGATGAGCCCGTTCAATTCATTTTCGGATTTCATTTCCATCAGTGCATTTCTTACTTCCTTGCTTGCATCCGGAGTAAAACCGGATAGTTTGATATACCCTGTATTATTGGAGATAACACCGGAATAAGGTATATTATCCGGTTTAATCTTTTCGCGCGTAAGCTGAATTTGTAAAGCTTGTTCGTGGTTATACCGTTTCACGGTTAGTTCAACTTGTGAACCGGCTTGTCCTTTAAGCAAATTACTTACCTCTTCCGTATTTTTTCCTTTAACATCCTTATCATCCACCTTTAATATCCGGTCGCCGGGTTTTATGCCTGCTTTGTCTGCAGCAAATCCTTCATATATTTTTACGATTTGCACATAATCACCTCTTTGCTGAATTGTACTGCCAATAGCTTCGTAAGAACCCGTACTCATCAGTTTATAGTCTTCTACTTTAGATTCAGGGATATACACTGTATAAGGATCAAGTTCCTCAAGCATAGCATCAATCCCGGTCTTGATGAGTTTTCCGGTTTTGATATCATCAACATAATTTGTGTGTAACTTCTTAAGCAAATTTGCAAAAATCTCCATGTGTTTGGAAATCTGAAAATCACTGTTGGAAAAACTCATTGTACCTATGGAAATAGCAATGGTTAATATTACCATTCCAAGTACTTTAAAAATATTATTTCTGATATTTTTCATGCTTTTTGTTCTCATTTTTTTTCTGATTTAAAAAATGGAATTTCATTACCGGATAAAAGTAATAAACGTTTGTTTATCATTTGTATTTTGATTTCAATATGCTTATAATCCAACACTTTTCCGCCTGAGTATATAATTGCCACGACCAATTGATCTGATTTATGGTTTTTTAACTGATGTTTATTGAGCCTGTATGCTTCGCGCATTTTTCTTTTCAATACATTTCTATCAATGGCTTTTTTGAATTTCTTTTTAGATACGGAAAATAACACTTTAACTCCCGGATCAAAGATGTCTTTGTTCTGAAAAGCAAAAACCTGAAACGGATAATAAAAAAACGAAACTCCTTTTTTAAAGAGAAAATCAACTTCCTTTTTATAAATAAGGCGTTCCTGTTTTGTTAGTTTACAATTATATTCAGGAGATAGTGAATGTTTCAAACAAATTATTTTTTCTTTCGACGTCTTTTTTTGCGTTCCTCATCCAGAAACTGGTCAATTGCCATTGACATGGAAGGAGCCTTTTTGTTTGGTGCTTTAATATTGACCTTTAACCCTCTGGCTTCAGCTTCTTTTATTGCAGATGGCCCAAAAATGGCTACAACCCTGTCTCCCTGTTTATAATCTTTAAAATTTTCAAATAATGACTTAACGCCACTTGGGCTGAAAAAGACAAGCATATCAAATTCTTCAATATCGATATCTGACAAATCTGCTGATTGCGTCCGGTAAATAACAGCTTTATTGTATTTAATCTTTGCCTTTTCCAGGATTTCAGGGATTTCATTTTTATGACTTTCGGAACATGGCAGAAGAAATTTTTCTTTCTTATGCTTTTTTATCAGCTCCATTAAATCGTTAAAATTCTGTTTCCCGTGAAAAATTTTTCGTTTCCGGTATTGCACATATTTTTGTAAATAATAAGCAGTAGATTCTGAGATACAGAAATATTTCATTGTATCCGGAATTTCAACTCTCAATTCTTCTGAAATTCTGAAAAAGTGGTCAACAGCTTTTCGGCTTGTGAAAATAATTGCTGAATGATCTAATATATTTACCTTGGAATGGCGGAATTCCTGTGCTTTAATGCCTTCAACCTTAATAAATTTCTTATACTCAACTTCAAGGTTGTATTTCTCTGTTAAGGCCGTATAAGGTGACTTTTCCAGTTCCGCAGGTTTAGGCTGAGAAATCAAAATCTTCTTAATTTTCAATTGACTAAATTTTTTGTTCGACCTTTTATCTTTTAAACCGGGTTACCTGTCATAGGCAGTATCCATATCACTAACAATAAAACAGGTACCATTTCGAGTGTGCAAAGATACAAAATAATATATAAACTTGTAAAATAAGCATAACGAAAGATAATGTAAATCCCACGCAAAGCACGCAAAATAAATAAGATAACAACAATGGAAGAGATAATTATAAAAAATTCTGATATGGGACGATATGCAAATAGAAACACAAACGGTATCAAGGTTAATCCGATAAACACATCATAAACAAATAAATTGGAAATATAAAGACTATTGGTTTTCTGATCACGGGAAATCTGTCCAATTAATCCAAAACCCAAAAGCTTAAAAACAGGAAAAACCATTACTATCATAATTAAAAAAGCAAACAGCCTTAAATCTGGCAAAAATATATCTGGCAACTGTAACCGTATACTAATAAACCCAAACACTCCCATTGATAAAAGATAAACAAATAAAAGCAATAAGGAAGGCGTTTTGAAGAGTGGATTTCCTTCTTTTCCCAACTGCTTAAGACTTTTTACTGAAAATGCTGATTTTAACTGCAGAAAAAAGGAATGACGATAACCAGTGATTACGATAGCTGTAAACAATAACTGAATCACAAACACAAAAAACATCCAGTTGGGTACCTGAAATCCTGTTTCTTTTAATTTTGGTGAAATTTCCGAGTCCGGGATTTGTAGAGCATGACCCTCAAATACCGACTCCCTTTTCGAACCCGGAAGTTGATAATTTCGCAATGTATCTACATCTGATTCTTCGGTTAAAAATTTAACAAAAAATGTTTGTTCTTTTTCCGGTATCGAATCCTGGCTAATCATATTCACAAATTTACAATGGATATTGATAATAAAAACAGAAAAAACAGTAAATGATATAAAATGGCAGATAAACGCCTTATCATTATATCATTATATAATAAAGCAAATTTGATAAACATCAAAATCCCTTAAACATTTCTTTCAACGATTCACCAAATAAATATATTCATCTGTTTATAATTTTGATTTTAGCGGTCAGATGGAACTCACGATGAATTTTAATCATTCTCGTGTGTGTATTTTAGAATGCTAAAATTCATGTTCGTTTCATCTGTTTATAATTTTGTTCGGTGTTCAGTGTTCTGTATTCTGTGTTTGTTCGTTTGTTTCTCTCAGTCTCTCAGTCTCTTCGCCTCTTCGTCTCTTTGTTCGCTTAAGTCGCTTTTGTCGCTTCGTTCGCCCTCTCGCATCATCGCATTACTCATTACGCCATTTAATCATCCGCGTGTGTGTTCCGCCTTAGGCGGATCATGAATGTTTCATCTGAACATTTTATATGATTAAAATTGATTAATCCGGTAATATTTATCTCGTCACTGCAGGATAAAACTTATCCCTTTCAAATAGGGGCTCATTTCATAATGTTTTGTTATTTTAGCTTCCTTAAAAAGCCATAAACTACATTTTATGTTACGAAAAGTTTTAATAATCGCCCTGATTCTATTGTCAGGCCAATACATTAATGGCCAACACTATCAGCCCACTCGCGTGGATATTAAAGTAGAAAAAAAATGGGGCGGATTTAATACCATTACCTGCGGAAAAAATGGAGTGCTTTCATTGTATTTTAAATACGAAGGAAACCGTTTAACAGGCAGAGGAAAAACGATGCATACTACGCTGTTTGACAAAGACTTGAATGAAATTTGGGAAAAGTCTGTTAAAGTTGATCCGGATTTAAACTTAATCGATTATACTTTTGATGAAAAAACCGAAAATGTATATTTGTTGTTTGCAGATGCATCCAGCAGCCTGGGAAACAAATCACTGGAATTCAGTAAAAACACCCTTATTGAAATTGCAACAATAAAGCCTCTGGCTGATCTGTCTGAAGATGAAGAATTTATAAGCCTTTCCCGCCATACAATTGCACTGGCAAGCCTGAATTTATACAAAGAAATGCTGCCTTTAAACGATCAACTGTTTATATTTCTGGAAGAAAAAAGAGTTCCATTTTTTAATTTATGTTGCTCTCCATTCCTAGCCGTGAAATTGCTCACAACCAAAACTCCCAAAAACTATGTGTTTATGCTTAACACCAAAAAGAGCAATAAAAATAAATCAATCCCTATTAAGCATAATGGAAAATTTTTCGAGTATAAAAATACCTTTATCGATGAAAATAATAACATAAAATATCTGGCAAACATTGTTAACGTTGCAAAAACAGGACAAGACAAACAAAAATTATTTACACTTGAAATATCAAGTGGTTCTGTAATAAACAGTATTACATTAAATAACGATATTCGCATGCCGCTGCAATATCCTGCAGCTATAAAACACAAAAACAATGAATTTATTTTTGTAGCTATGTTTGGCGAAGAAGAACGTTCCAGAGAATCCGGCTTATTATTCAGGTATTTCAAAGGAGATGACATGGATTTTGAACAACAGTTTAAATTGAAGGAAGTAGCAGGTGTTGATAACCGGCATAAAATACTGGGGCTATTCAATGCCAAAGATCAAACCAATATGCGTTTTCATCCTAAAACATATAAGCTGGATAATAATGGCAACTACCTTGTGATAGGCGAACGTTTAAGTCCGTTTTTTCAAACTTATTACACCACTGATGCCAACGGCAATATGACATCCTATACAGTACATGAAGGTTGGACCTATCACGAAGCTTATCTCATGGCCTTTAATAATGAACATGAACTGATCTGGAAACAGGTATTTGGAATGGGAAACACAACGATTCGAAACCTGAATTTTATCCCAAGACTAAAAGTAAAAAGAGTTGCTGAAGATAAATTAACGCTTATGTTTGGAATGGGGGATAAAATAACCAGTCTTCTGATTGATGAAGCTGAAGTGATTGGCAAGCAGGAAAATTATACTTTAAAATCTCAATTTAAGCAAAGCCGTATTCGAGCAGATTACATACCCAGCATCGAGTACTGGTATGATGATTATTTTTTAGCCTCAGGTTATGTAGATGTAAAAAAAAGCGACTTTTTCCTTAGCGGAAAGGATCAGATTTATTTCTTTACAAAATTAAAATATGACAAATAATTAAAGAAATATCAGCATTATTTTCAACCGGTGTTGTATAACCCGGGCTTGCAAGGGATTCAATGATCATGCTATTTATTGATTACTTTGGAAAATTTTCCCTTCGGAGTTAGGCAGTACAATAAAATAATTTTACTTTTGGGCGGCAAAAAGCTATATCCTGTAAATTATTTATAATCAATCTAAAATACTAATGCGAAATGGGAATTCTTGAAAATATTCGTTCCAAAGCAAAGCAAACCCGGCGACGAATTGTATTACCTGAAAGCCTTGAAGAAAGGACTCTTCAGGCAGCAGAAGAAATAATCAGGGAAGGACTGGCTAAAGTGATTCTCACGGCTGATCCGGCAGAGGTTGACAAAAAAGCAAAGGAGCTTCAATTAAAAAACATTCACAAAGCGGTAATAATAGACCCAAAAGTCCACGACAAGAAAAAAGATTATGCCAGTTTACTGGTAGAGTTACGTAAACATAAAGGCATGAACATGGATAAAGCCATGGAATTAGTTGAGGACCCTTTATATCTCGCAACGCTAATGATTAAGAATGGCGATGCCGATGGCGAAGTTGCAGGTGCAGAAAATGCTACCGGAGATGTTTTACGCCCTGCTTTTCAAATCGTAAAAACATTACCCGGCATAAGTGTTGTTTCTGGTGCATTTATTATGATTCTTGACAAAAAAGATTTTGGTGAAAATGGAATATTAGTGTTTGCTGATTGTGCTGTACATCCTGATCCAACAGCAGAAGAACTGGCTCAAATTGCTGTTGCTACAGGTAAAACAACTGAAGCTATCGCGGGTTTTGAGCCCCGTATAGCGATGCTTAGTTTTTCAACCAAAGGAAGTGCAAAGCATGAGATGGTAGATAAAGTTGTTGAAGCAACCAAACTTGCCCGTGCAAAAGCTCCTGAACTTAAGATTGACGGTGAACTGCAAGCTGATGCAGCCATAGTTGAAAAAATAGGACAAAAAAAAGCACCCGGAAGCAGTATAGCAGGCAAAGCCAATGTACTTGTGTTCCCCACACTCGAAGTAGGTAACATAGCATACAAATTAGTTCAAAGGCTTGCCGGAGCAGAAGCCGTAGGCCCTGTATTGCAGGGAATGGCCGCTCCTATTAATGACCTTTCCAGAGGTTGCTCTGTTGATGATATTGTTAATCTGGTTGCTATAACGGCAAATCAGGCTGCTGCTAAATAAAACAAGTATAAACCGATATAATAAATTGTTGATGAAAGTTTTAGTGTTAAATTGTGGAAGTTCATCCATTAAATATCAATTAATTGAAATGAATCACGAGTCCGCTTTGTTAGCTAAAGGACTTATAGAGAGAGTAGGCATGAAAGATGCCATAATGAACCATAAACCGGTGGGTAAAGAGAATTGCAAAAATGTACTGCCCGTTCCGGATCATCAAACCGGCATAGACAAATTACTTGAAGCGCTCACCAGTGAGGAGCACGGCGTTATTAAAAATGTTAATGAAATTGATGCTGCCGGTCACCGTGTCGCTCACGGTGGTGAAAATTTTTCCAAAAGTGCCTTAATCACAGAGCAGGTGAAAGGTGATATTAAAGATTGTATAGAATTGGCTCCTTTACATAATCCTGCTAATCTTGAAGGTATTCTGGCAATGGAAAAACTTTTACCTGATATTCCTCAGGTAGCAGTATTTGATACTTCTTTCCATCAAACTATGCCAGAAAAAGCTTACCTGTATGGCATTCCATACGAATATTATGAAAAATACAATGTCCGTCGTTATGGTTTTCATGGTACAAGCCACAAATTTGTAGCACCAAAAGCAGCTAAAATGCTTGGAAAAGACTGGAAAGACCTAAAAATCATCACCTGTCATTTAGGCAATGGGGCCTCTATCGCTGCTGTTGATAAAGGTCAGTCTGTGGATACTTCTATGGGATTCACTCCTATTGAAGGACTCGTCATGGGCACAAGAGCAGGCGACCTGGATTTAGGTGTTGTTTTTTATCTGATGGATAAAGAAAATTTAAGTAAGGAGGAAATTAATAAGGTATTAAACAAGAAGTCAGGAATGCTTGGTATATCGGGTGTTTCATATGACATGAGAGATATTGAGCAGGCTGCACAGGAAGGTAACCACAGAGCGAAAGCAGCACTTGATCTATACAGCTATCGTGTTAAAAAATATATAGGTGCTTATGCTGCTGCTATGGGAGGTGTGGACATAATCGTTTTTACCGGTGGAATAGGTGAAAATGGTGACATCATAAGGGAAAGCTCCATTGAAGGACTTGACTTTCTGGGGGCAAAAATTGACCCGAACAAGAACAAAGGCCTCCGCGGTGAAGACGCTAACCTTTCAGCCACTGATTCAAAAGTTAAAATCATTGTAACAACAACTAATGAAGAACTGGTGATTGCACGCGATACACAATCAATTGTTGAAAACAACCAATAACCAAAATCTTTTACCGTATAAGCCGTCCGGGTATTAAATTTTTGCTGTGCTTTGGATGGCTTATTTTTATTTAAGCATCAAATATATTATTTTTGCAAGAGGCCAAATTATACTATTATGGCGGAAGTTGTGGGCAAACTATTAAAACAGGTAAATACGCCATCGGATTTAAAACAGTTGAACGAAAAAGAATTACAGCAACTGGCCGATGAAATTCGTCAATATATCATCCATGTTGTTTCAAAAAATGCAGGACATCTGGGTGCCAGCTTAGGTACTGTAGAACTTACTATTGCCATTCATTATGTTTTTGATGCCCCATATGACCAAATTATCTGGGATGTAGGTCATCAGGCTTATGGCCATAAGATACTTACAAACCGAAGAGAAGCCTTTAAAACAAACAGGCAATACGGAGGGTTGAGTGGATTTCCAAACATGAAAGAAAGTAAGTATGATGCTTTCGGGGTTGGCCATTCATCAACATCAATTTCTGCAGCCCTGGGTATGGCCATCGCGTCAAAACTTAAAAACGAAACCGACCGGCAGCATATTGCTGTTATCGGCGATGGTGCAATGTCTGCAGGAGAGGCATTTGAAGCATTGAACAATACAGGTGTTTGCAAAGCTAATGTTTTGGTTATCTTAAATGATAATGATATCTCAATAGATAACAGCGTTGGCGCTCTGAAAGAGTATTTGCTTGACATTACTACTTCTAAAACCTACAATAAATTAAAAGATGCCACCTGGGAAGTACTGGGTAAATTCGGGACGAAAGGGCCCACGCCCAGATTAATGGCACAAAAACTTCAAAAACTGATAAAATCTACATTACTTGATGAAAGTAATTTCATGGAGTCATTGAACCTTCGCTACTTTGGCCCGATTGACGGGCATGATACTGCTAAAATGATAAGAACCATGCAAGACCTAAAATCCATTGAAGGCCCGAAGTTATTGCATGTCATAACAACCAAAGGAAAAGGATATCAACAGGCAGAAGATAACAAAACCCGGTTTCATTCACCAGGTCCTTTTGATATAAAAACAGGCCAAACTGAACCCGTACCAGCCAACTTACCGGATAAATACCAGACTGTCTTTGGTGAAACACTACTCGAAATGGCTCATAAAAATAAAAAAATTGTAGCCATCACACCTGCCATGCCCACAGGATCATATTTGTCAAAAATGATGAATGAACTCCCGGAGCGTGTGTTTGATGTAGGTATCGCAGAACAACATGCAGTCACTTTTTCAGCCGGTTTGTCTACTCAGGAAATGATCCCCTTTTGTGTTATTTATTCAACATTTTTACAGCGCGCTTACGACCAGGTCATTCATGATGTTGCGCTTCAAAACCTGCCTGTGGTCTTTGCCATTGACAGGGGTGGACTTGTTGGTGCTGACGGACCTACACATCACGGAGTATTTGATCTTGCATACCTGAATTTAATTCCTAACATGATTATTGCTTCACCTATGAATGAAGAAGAATTCCGCAATTTATTATATACAGCTCAAAGCAAACGACATGGCCCTTTTGCCATCAGGTATCCACGAGGAAGAATCCCCGGGAACTCCTGGAATACTGAGCTTCGTGAATTAAAAACAGGAACAGGAAGAAAAATCAAAGAAGGAAAAGATATCGCTTTTATCAGTATTGGACATATTGGGAATCATATTACACAAGCAAGCAAGGCCCTCGAAAAACTCAATGTTAACTATGCACATTATGATATCCGTTTTCTTAAACCCGTCGACGAACAACTTCTTCATGAAGTCTTTAAAAAACATGACAAAATTATAACCATTGAAGACGGAACAATTATCGGTGGACTTGGAAGTGTTGTTGTCGATTTTATGAACACTCATCAGTATAAAGCTGAAGTTATTAAAATGGGTATACCTGATTCATTTATCACTCATGGAAAACCTGAGGAACTTTATCATGAAATTGGTATTGATGCTTCTGGTATTGTGGATACAGTTAAAAACCTGCTTCATATAAAAAACTCAGATAAACTAAGTGCATCGTCTTAAGGCAGAGCCTATGAAAAGAAAAATATACTTTCTTCTGTTTTTTTTGATTTTGTTTTTTGTTTCTTATGGCTCTGCTAATAGCGTGAAACTATCGAATAAAGATATTTCCCTTGATTATTTTCCGGTAATTGTTAAAAACATTGAAACCGGTTTTACGCTACATATCAACGATTCTACTAAGCGCACAAGACTTGAAGGTGAAACTCTTAATATTGTGATAAACGGAGAAACACATTCACTTCCTGTTTTTCGTGGTAAAGTTGTATTTAAGAAGCAGTTCAAACAAAGAACAAATTTCCAGCTTACTATTGACCAGGCTCATTTTAAAGAAGAAATACATCCAATTCCGCTTTGGATGTCCATACTTCCTCCGCTTCTGGCAATACTTATGGCTTTGATTTTTAAAGAAGTTTTTACTGCCTTGTTTACCGGGTTGTTACTGGGAACTTCCATCATTCAATTTTATCAGGGCGGAAACATATTATTATCCATCGGACGGGGAATCTTATCCATTGTTGACACTTATATATTGAATGCTCTTAACAATACCGGGCATTTATCCATTATTGTTTTTTCCTTACTTATCGGGGGCATGGTTAATATAATAACCCGCAACGGAGGCATGCGCGGTGTTGTAAACAGGTTGGCTGTTTATGCCAATAATGCCCGAAACGGGCAATTAGTGACCTGGCTGCTTGGAATTCTGATATTTTTTGATGATTACGCAAATACGCTTGTTGTTGGGAACACAATGCGTCCGGTAACAGATAAACTAAAAATTTCCAGACAAAAATTGGCTTATATTGTAGACTCCACGGCTGCCCCAATTGCATCTATAGCATTTGTCACAACATGGATCGGCGCTGAGTTAAGTTATATTTCAGACGGCATCAAAACAATCGGCCTGGAGCAAACTCCATACAATGTATTTTTTAACTCACTTGCCTATTCGTTTTATCCGGTTTTTGCATTAATTTTTATATTACTTATTGTAATGAAGCGCCGTGATTTTGGGCCTATGTTAAAAGCTGAACGCATTGCACGCCACAGGCAACCTAATGCTGAAGCAGACAATGGGACCGGGTTTTCAAATAAGCTGAATGAATTACAAGCAGTAAAAGGCATAAAACACAAAAGCTACAACGCCGTTATCCCTGTGCTGGTCATTATCCTTGGAGCATTTACAGGACTGATATACACCGGAATAGAATCAACAGGCTGGAGTGAAAATATGGCATTTACACGTAATCTTTCCAATATTATCGGGCATGCAGATTCGTATAAAGCATTGCTTTGGTCTTCATTAGCAGGTATTCTAACCGCAATCATATTGACGGTAACGCAAAAACTAATGAACCTGGAAAATACTGTATCCAGCATGATTAACGGCTTCCGCACAATGCTAACAGCAATTATCATATTAGTTTTGGCATGGTCAATCGCAGAAGTTACTCAACACATGCATACTGCGGACTTTATTTCCCGAATATTGCTTGATATGAATCTCGCCCCATATTGGGTGCCCGTTTTGACATTTATTATGGCAGCTCTCGTAGCCTTCTCAACCGGCTCTTCCTGGGGAACCATGGCTATTCTGTATCCTCTTATTCTGCCTGCCAGTTGGTTGATTAGCCAGGAATACGGTCTTGATCATCAACACTCATTGTCCATTTTTTACAATGTTGTTTCGACAGTACTCGCTGGTTCTGTCATGGGTGATCATTGCTCACCTATTTCAGATACAACCATTTTAAGTTCACTGGCTTCCTCTTGTAATCATATCGATCATGTAAGAACACAACTGCCCTATGCACTAACTGTTGGCAGTGTTGGGATAATTTTTGGGACATTACCCGCTGCCTATGGCTTTCCTTCATATATTCTGTTTCCTGCCGGCATCTTTATTTTGTTTTTAATCGTTCATTTTTTCGGTCGCAGTGTCTGGAAATCTTCCGGTTCCTGATTATTTTGTTTTCATTATTTTTGTCCAATGGAGTGGCTCGAAATTATTGTTTTAATTATTTCCGGGATGATGGTTGGATTTATCAACACATTAGCTGGTGGAGGAACTATAATTTCGCTCTCAGCTTTAATGTTGCTTGGGCTACCCGCCAATATCGCCAACGGAACCAACCGTATAGCTGTAACTATCCAAACACTCACATCAGTAGCTTTCTTCAGGCATCATCATGTATTGGATACAAAAAAAGGGATCAGACTTGGTATTCCTGTCATTATTGGGTCTATTCTTGGTGCTGAAATTGCAACAACCCTGCCCGAAGAGATTTTTGAAAAAACAATAGGAATTATTATTCTTTTCATGATGGCATTTGTTGTTTATAAGCCTCAAAAATGGATCAAAGGCCAACTGCATCTTCAAAATAAAAAAGTAACAGTCTGGCAATACATCTTATTCTTTATTATGGGTATTTACGGAGGCTTTCTGCATGTGGGTATCGGTTATTTTTTGTTAGCCAGCCTTGTGCTGGGTGCCGGTTATGATCTGGTAAAAGCCAATGCTGTCAAAGTTCTTATCGTATTAATGTATGCCCCGTTCACCTTGTTAGTGTTTATTTTGCATAACGAAGTCAATTATAAATACGGATTAATTCTTGCCATCGGAAATGTAGTGGGCGCACTTACTGCATCCAGGCTTTCAATTTCAAAGGGAGCAGGATTTGTCCGATGGGTGATGATCGTTGTTATTCTTGTCTTCTCGTCACACCTTCTTGGTCTGGTAGATATTAAAAGCTTAATCGCACGTGAATTATAAAACTAAAAAATAAAAACTATGAAACTTTTCCAAATAATTCCTTTAGCTTTCTTAATATTCAGTTTCATTTTTCATTCGTGTAACAACAAAAATGAGGCCGGTTCTAACAATCCGAAACCCGACTATGTACTGGTAATACATGGTGGAGCAGGGGCAATTTCACCAACTGGTCTTACCTCGGACTTACAACAACAATATCGTCATTCGCTTAATGCTGCATTATCGGCTGGGGAAAAAGTTTTAAAATCAGGAGGCAGTGCAACAAAAGCTGTAATATCCAGTATTCTTATCATGGAAGATGACTCTCTTTTTAATTCAGCACGTGGAGCCGTTTTAACAAAAAACGGACATGTCGAACTTGATGCATCTATAATGGATGGTCAGGATCATAATGCCGGAGCAGTTGCCGGTGTAAAACATACTAAAAATCCAATATTAGCAGCTTATAAGGTAATGGCAAACTCTGATCATGTCATGCTTTCAGGCAAAGGAGCCGATCGTTTTGCTGTACTTCAGGGGCTCGACAGTGTATCACAGGATTATTTCATTACACAACGCCGGTTACTACAATTAAAAAATAACATAAAAGGTACTGTGGGTGCAGTGGCTTTAGACAAGAATGGAAAACTTGCTGCGGGCACCTCCACCGGAGGGATGAGCATGAAAAAATGGGGCCGGATAGGTGATTCTCCTGTTATTGGCGCCGGAACATGGGCAGATAACAGAAGTTGTGCAATTTCTGCTACCGGTCATGGAGAATTTTTTATTCGTAATGTAGTTGCCCATGATATCCATGCCCGTATGTTATATATGAATCAAACGCTGGAAGAAGCATCAAAAACAGTAATTTATGACATCCTTCTTGAAAAATATAATGCCGATGGTGGGTTAATAGGTATTGATCATCATGGAAATATGATCATGGAATTTAATACATCCGGGATGTTCCGTGGCTATACCAAATCTACAGGCGAAACTGAAGTAAGGATTTTCAAGTAATATTTCTGCTCATTTATAAAAACCCGGAAAATATCCGGGTTTTTATTATCATTTAAGCTTCTAACCTGTACTAATCATAAAAAATAAATAAAAAATTATATTTAGTTATATATCAATGCATAACACAAGCTTACAGATAGATAAAACAATATTTATATTTATCTTTTATGAGGGCAATAATTTCAGGCTAATTAGAGTCTGTCAATAAAGTCAGTGTCTGGTTTATAATGTTCGAGTTCAAGGCTTGCGAAGTTTTTTATCATCAGAAGTTTACTTTTGTAAATGACTGTGATAAAAAACGAGCGTAACGCAGAAATCGGACATTATAGACAGACACTAATTAACGGCTTTTGTGGCAGAACCACCAGTCGAAACAATCCTTATTTCCGCGTCGTTTTTCCGCTTCTTCTTCTGTTGCAGCCGGCGGAATAATTACACGATCATTGATAATTTCGTTATTTGGCCAGTTCTCAGGCAAGGCTACTTTTTCAGCCTCATGTACCTGCAAGGCTTTCAATGCTCGTAATACTTCATCAACCTGACGTCCGATTTCCTGTGGGTAATAAATCGATAATCGAATTTTTCCTTCAGGATCAATGATAAATACCGCACGTACTGTATTTGTCCCTTTTTCAGGTGCGATCATTCCCATCTGCTTTGAAACAACTCCCATTTCATCAGCAATAACCGGGAATGGAATTTCAACATCCATTTTTTCTTTTATCCACTCAGTCCACTTAATGTGCGAGAAAACCTGATCAACGGATAAGCCAATCAATTCTGTATTTAAATCATCAAATTGTTTCTTTCTGTTGGCAAAAGCAACAAATTCTGTAGTACAAACCGGAGTAAAATCCCCTGGATGACTGAATAATAC
>JAIPAE010000035.1 GCA_021740245.1 Bacteroidales bacterium
TGTTTTCAAGGTATACGATAGCGGTAGTTCCGCTCAGTTTACTACCATAATCAATTCCCAGCCAGTTTTGCATTGGGCTCAGAGATCAAATTCAAAGAAAAACGACCTCTGAAATGTTCTTTATGATCACAAAGCAAACCAGGCCAGGAAACCCAGACCAAGCAAAACGTAATTCCGCCAGAACAGGCTGAGCCTATACTTATCTTCCGCCTCGGGATGGAGAACAAAAAAAGCAGCCATATCCAATAAGGCCAGGGGAAAAATCGATACAAAAAGCAATAATTCCGCTCCGGGATAACCCTGTACCGTGAAAAGAATTCCACCAACCATAATTGAATTAAGCCAACCCATTACAACGCCCATTATGATTTTCCACGTGCGTGTTTTTTTGTAGGTATCAGACACCAAAATATCTTTGTACTCAATACCGTTGAACAATGCAAACCCAAACAGGAAATAGAAAACGGACAACAACATAAAGGAGAAAAGAATAAGCAAAACAGCTGCGGGAAAATCTATTTTTTCTGCTATAAGTCCCAATAGCACAAATAACATTAGAAAAAATTCAGTCTTTTTTATCATGGTATCATCTTTTATTGATTAATATTTTCTTCTTTCAGTTTATCGAAAAACTCAATAAAACTGTCAAAATCATTTTCTGTAAATCCTTCCATCACCTTTTGCACCACCATCTTGGAATCTAAAATAACAAAAGTTGGATAAGCCAGATGATAATCTTTTTCTATCTGATTAGAGTATAAAATCACATAAGAGATATTTTTCCTTTCTTTATATGTTTTCAGGTTACCCAGATCACTGTCAGCTGTATTGATTCCCAAAAACATAACATCTGTGAATTTCTCATGCGCATCATTCATGGCAGGCACAGCACGCATACATGGAGGGCAAGCCATGTACCAAAAATCAATCAGATAATAATCCGACTGCATTTGTTCCGGTCTCAGAGTATCTCCGTTAAGCTGCAAACCGGAATACCCTGTCATCGTATCCCCTACTGCAATCCGTTGTTTTTGATTGCTTTTCAATGACCGGTCACCATGGGAAAGCAGTTCATCTTTAATATCAATAAAATCCTGAGAGAAATCTTCCTTTTGTTGATTATTATACCTGACCTCGATGAACTTACGCAGATGTAAATAATCCGAATAAACCGTTTTTTGCAGTTTCAGAAGCCTGGTATCTGTAATATCAAGCCAAAGCCGGTAATTATTTTTAGCCAGGTCATGAGCAGTTTGATATTCTACAACAATAATATTTTTTCCATTTTTCTGATAAGAAGAATCAACACGACCATTGCTTATCTGATTAAAAAAATCAAGTGGAATCAAAAAAGGGTTGTATTCATTCAGTCGCTGAATCCAGTCCAGGTTTTCTCCTTCCGCATTCAAACGGCCATTTTCATATAAAATATAGGTAGAATCAACATCCTGATCAGAAATTATCTCAGTCTCATCCATTTTGATATAGATGTTATCCAGAATATTCAGAAAAGAGCGGTCAAACATTTTTATATAATAATGCCTTGTTATAGTATCTCGTCCAAACATTTGCCGGGTAAATAGATAATCAATTTCAGCCTGCTCATCAAAACGATAATTTTTCCTGAAATCTTTCTCGATCTGCCTCAGGTTAAAATCCGACTGTCCGGATAATTGAAACACAAAAAATATACTCAGAATGACCAGTAAGCATCTACTCATAAAAACAAACTCACTTTTTAATTTTTAATAAAGCGTAAATTTAAATAAAACATATATTATTTAAAAACAAAAAAACAAGTACAGGCAAAAACGCCACTGTCAGGGCAGCGTATAGAAACTCTGAACATCTACCATTGATTTCCTGTTACACCATCAAACAAAAAACCATTTTAACCATGCAAAAATCAAACATCTTAATCACTTCTGCAACCGGAAATGTAGGCACCCCATTAGTACAGAAGTTGCAGGAAAAAGATATTCCTGTAACTGCTGCCACAAGGAATGCTGATAAGATGCAGACAAAATTTTCCAAAACACTGGAAACTGTGCATATGGATTTTAGTGAGCCCGGTAGCTTCATTCCGGCTTTAAAACACAAAGATTTGGTTTTTTTATGCGGGCCCTCGGCTACGCCGGGTGCAGACCAGTTGTTATTACCACTGGTCAGCGAGGCAAAAAATCAGGGTGTAAAGCATATTGTTTTTATCGCCTCCTACCCTAACGTAATGGAAGCCATTGAACAGTCCGGTATGGATTACACCTTTATCCGGGCCAACTTTTTTATGCAGAATTTCGAGATGTATCAAACCCATGACATTCGTGATAAAGATCAAATATTTCTACCGGTAGGCAAAGGCAAAGCGCCGTTTATTCATGCCCGTGACATTGGCGAAGTAGCCGCGGAAGTGATTGCTAACCCGGAGCCTTATAAAGGCGAGACGCTTTACATCACCGGACCGGAATCTATGGATCATTTTCAGGCTGCCGATATTTTCTCGGATGTGCTGGGCAGAACAATCACCTTTGAAAATCCGGATGATGAAACCTACCGCAAAGTAATGGAGGAGCGAGGAAAGCCCAAAGAGTATATCGATGCTATGATTGCGGTTTTCGGCAAAATCAAAGACGGTAAAGTGGATAAGGTGAGCAATACGGTGGAGGAAATTCTGAACCGAAAACCCATCACGCTCAAAGAATATATGGAAGAGATGAAAGCGCATTTCACGCAATAAACAGCTATAATTCCTCCACATTCTTTTTTCAGAACCTTTTACCAGGATTGCTTCTTTCTGCTGTGGGAAGCATTGTCCAACAAGCAGTACATCATACTCATGCGCTGATTAACGGATAGCTTTTCGCGATTGCGGTCAATAAAATCCCAATACAAAGCATTAAATGGGCAGGCCTTATCTTCGGTCTTCTGTTTTTTATTGTAATAGCAGGTCTGGCAATAATTACTCATTTTATCGATATAGTTGGCAGAGCTGACATAGGGTTTCGAGGCCAGCAGCCCGCCATCAGCGTATTGACTCATTCCGCGAGTATTGGTAATTTCCACCCACTGGAAAGCATCAATATAAATACCCAGATACCATTTATCCAGCTCATCCGGGTTGATTCCCGCCAGCAAGGCAAAGTTCCCGGTCACCATCAGCCTTTGTATGTGGTGCGCATAAGCATGTTCCAGAGACTGGCTTACGGCATGCTGCACACAATTCATTTTGGTTTTTCCCGTCCAGAAGTATTCGGGCAGAGGAAGTTCATGCTCAAAAAAGTTCAGTTGCTCATACTCCGGCATTTTAGCCCAGTAAATTCCACGGAGATATTCACGCCAGCCCAGAATTTGCCGTACAAACCCTTCGGTCTGGGCCAGGTCCGCCTTTTTGTTCTTCCAGGCATTTACAGCTGCATCCATCACTTCGTTTGGATGAAGCATCTTAGTATTCAGGGCAAAGGAAAGCCGGGAATGAAAAACGAAAGCTTCGTTCGTGTGCATGGCATCCTGATAAGTACCAAAGTCAGACAACAGATACTTCACAAAATAACCCAAAAGTTGCAGGCTTTCTTCGCGATTCACCGGCCAGGGAAAATCATCGGCTTTAGGATTACCAAACCATGCCACGCCTGATTCCTTAATTATATCAAACAGCTCACTGTGATTGTGATGAAACTCTAGCGGAGCAGGTACTTTAACACCCTGCGGCAGCTTCTTACGATTTTGCTTATCATAATTCCATCGCCCACCCACAGGCTTATTGCCATCCATGAGCAGCCCATGCTTTTGGCGCATCATACGGTAAAACCGTTCCATCAGGTATTGCTTATCCTCAAAGAACTCCGCCACTTCCTGCCGGTGAGTTAGAAAATGTTCCGAATCCCAGGCGTGGGATTCAATATCCATCTCTTTGCACAATGCTTTCAGATACTTGTCCACCCGGTACTCATCCGGCAGCATATATTCAAATCGCTGAAATCCATGCTTTGCTATCAAGTGATGGATGTTTTCTGCCAGGCTTTGTTTGTTGGCATTATCATCAAGAGAAAAGTAAATCACCTTATGGCCTTTTCTTTTTAATGCATTGGCAAAGTTGCGCATAGCAGCAAAAATCCCAATGATCTTTTGGATGTGGTGCTTCACATAATCCGTTTCCGAGCGTACTTCCATCATAACATAGGTTACTGAATCATCCGCTTTAGAAAACCAGGAATGCCGGGAATTAAGCTGATCCCCAAGTATTAATCTAAGTGTTTTCATGCAATACCAGTCGTTTACTTTCTTTGTAAAGATAATAGCATTCCATTGTTTTTGAAAATCGCCCTTTTCTGTCTTATGGCGCAAATACACTTCAGAATTAAAACAACCGATAATAAACCTTCAATATGCTTAGACATACGATTATTTGCTTAAATTTGTTTTGGTTTAGCCTATTCAAGCATCAAATACCGTAAAGACCAATGTGCACAGTGACATATATACCACCAACGCAGGGAAATTCTTTCATACTTACATCAAATCGTGATGAAAGAGTATTCCGTCCAACTTTACCACCCGAAATATATACTTATGATAATTGCAAAGTAGTCTATCCTAAAGACGAAAAAGCCGGTGGTTCGTGGATTGCTATGAATGACAAGGGAAATGTAAACTGTCTGCTCAATGGTGGATTTGTAGCTCACCAAAAACAGGAACACCACACTAAAAGCAGAGGTACTGTGCTAATTGAATTTACTCAATCAGCACTTAAAGCACACGATTATTTTGCTGCTATTGATTTAGGGAACGTGGAACCTTTTACCATTGTCGCCTTGATTCAGAGTAACGGAAACGTACAAGATCTCTCAGAATTTATTTGGGATGGAAATGATAAACATTTTCAACAATTAGACAGAAACAGCCCGTACATTTGGTCATCGGTAACCCTTTACAGCAAGGAACACCGCATAACCATAAAAGAATGGTTCGAACAATTCTATAAGGAACACACAAACTCCATAACGAAAGAAAACATATTTGATTTTCATTCAGGCAATCATACTAACGACAATTCAATAAAAATAATCATGCAACGTGAAGATGGTTTAAAAACGGTTAGTATAACGCAAGTATCAAATGTAAAGGACAGACTCAGTCTGAATTATTCCGATTTACTTGATGGATCTGCTAAAGAAATTAAATTATGAATTCCGTCAAAGTAATGGCTACTAACCACTCCATTCACCCTTTTCCAAACATCTCCTCCAGTACTTTTTCGCGGTAGTCAAAAATCTCTTTGAGTTGTTTTTTCACCATGATGGTATTGGCCAGTTTTCCCAGCGGACCGAGCGGCAACTGATAATCCACCTGGTCGATGATTTCGGTGCCACCTTCCACTTCTCTAAAATGATGCTGATGATGCCAGACTTTGTATGGGCCGGCACGTTGTTCATCCACAAAGTAAAACGGTTTACGGATATGTGTTATCTCCGTCATCCAGTCCAGCGGGATTTTCATCAGCGGTGAAACTTTATAGGTAATGATCATGCCTTCATACATCTCCCTCTGCGGTTCGGATGTGATGTCAAACCCCATGTATTCCGGTGTGATGATTTTCAGGTTAGCCGGATCGGAGAAAAACTCCCAGGCCTGCTGCAGGCTAACCGGCAAGTTTTGTTTTCTTTTGATCTGATGCATTTTCCTGGCGTTTTTCATCAACAAGTTTAATGATTTTCGGGTCGGCCACGATCCTTCCTCCGCGTACGGTAGCTCCAAGCGCAATGGCAGCACTTATCAATACGGCATTCTTTATAATATACTGGCCTTCCAGTGTCAATCCGTAAGGAATTTGTGTAAAGACTTCACCCGGAAAAATGAAAATGGGTGTTATGGTTCCGATCATCTGAAGGAACAGTAAGGCCAATGTTTCACGCATGTAAATCTTAAAAATAAGCCCCACTCCTATTAATGTCTCCCAAATGGCAAGAGTATAAATAATGATGTTTTCTTCAAACAAGCCAAAAGTCAGCACATCGATGGTGCGAATAGCCAGGCTCTGCGCCGGGCTCAGGCCGGGGAAAAACTTCAGCACTCCAAACCATAAAAATACGATGCCTACACTGACGCGCAAAATCGGCATGCTCCAGGGAGCCATCCATTCTGTGATTGGCTCGTCATAACGCTTGATTATATCTTTTCTGTTTACCATAACTTTTGATATTTATTGTTATTTGATAAACAGTAAAACCAAAATATTGTTTTGTTTAATTTATTTAAATTTTTATTAAACATTTACGTTATTTAGACAGTTTCACGTTAAACCCTTTATACATTTGGTTAAATCATTTATTCTTGTTTAAAAAAACCATTTTTTGTTTATCTTTTGCTGTTTTTGATTAAACATTTTTTAATTACCCATGTTCATTATCCGTAACAAAACACAAAACAATACAATTATGAAAAAGATTACATTATTTTTAGCACTAATATTGATTAGTTCTATTATGTTTGCTCAGCAAACAGCTCGCGTCCAAGTTATCCACAACTCTGCAGATTTAGCTGCAGACACTGTAGACGTTTGGTTAAATGATCAAATATTATTTGACAACTTTGCCTTCCGCACAGCATCTCCATTTGTGGATGCACCAGCGGGAATTGACTTTGATGTTTCGGTACAGACCAAAAACAGTACAGATACTGTAGGCGCCCTGGCACAATTTACATATAATTTATCCGGTGGCGAAAAGTATATCCTGGTTGCCAATGGAATCGTAAGTCAATCCGGTTATATGCCACTGAAGCCTTTTGACATTAATGTATTCTCAGGTGCACGTGAATCAGCTGATGATACAACGAAAACCGATGTGTTGGTCCATCATGGTTCCACCGATGCCCCTGTAGTTGATGTTGCTGAAACATCTGTTTCTGCAGGAACACTTGTAAGCGCTTTAGATTATGAAGATTTCGATGGTTATCTATCGTTAGACCCTATGGATTACGTACTTGCCTTAAAGGATAACGCATCCGGAAATACTGTAGTGAGCTATGATGCACCACTGCAATCCTTAAATCTTCAAGGCTCTGCCATAATGGTTGTAGCTTCCGGTTTCCTGGATCCTTCCAGTAATTCAAACGGCAAAGCATTTGGATTGTATGTTGCAACAAGTATGGGTGGCGAACTCATTCCGCTTCCTGAAACAACAACCTCAGGTGTTGATGAAACAGAAAATAGCTTTGCAGTTTATCCAAACCCGGCCGATAATTATCTGAATATAAAACTGGAAAACGCATCAGAAGCCACATCAACCATCAATGTCTATGATTTTTCAGGCAAACTAGTGCTGAGCCAGAATCTACCTGTAAATCAAAAAACTATCCAGGTAAACATTGAATTACTCAAGAATGGACTTTATTTCTTAACCATTGTCAACAGCAACAATGTCATGACTAAGAAAATTCAAATTAGCCGGTAAATAGATGTTCCGTTTAATCTCTATTTCTATTTATTTTTTGGGTTAGTGTTTTGAAGGGTATGCCAACGGAGAGCGATTTGAAAGTAAAAGCCGGCATGCCCTTTTTTATGTTCAACGGCTAAATAAAAAACACAAACTTTGTGAAACAAATAAATCAATATTAATTTCGTAATTTTGGTAAAACATATTTTCAAGGATAATGCATATAACCAGAAAAGAACGATTCAATGCTGCTCACCGTTTATACCGTAAAGACTATACCGACGAAAAGAACCTGAAAGTATTCGGCAAGTGCAGTAATCCCAACTGGCATGGTCATAATTATGATCTTTATGTTACGGTTAAAGGCAAGGTAAATCCAGAAACAGGATTTGTAATTAATTTAAAACAGCTCAGCAAGATCATTAAAGAATTTGTTATTCAAAAGCTGGATCATAAAAACATTAATCTGGAAGTTGATTTCATGCAAGGAAAGCTTGCTTCCACAGAAAACATTGCTATTGCTATATGGGAGCAATTAGAAGAACCAGTAAGATCGTTACATGCAGAATTATTTTCCATCAAAATTTATGAAACCGAGAATAATTTTGTAGAATACTTTGGAGAACAATACATTTAAAACCAAAAACAAGGATATGAATTACAATAAAGATGCACAGGAAGAAGGTTATAAAAATCCCTATTATGATCCTGATGATTCTAATAATATTGGAGGATACGAACGGATTGAGCATTATAATCCTGAGCGCATAGAAAAACTGAAGCCCCATTATAAAGAGATACTTGGATTAATTGGAGAGAATCCGGAACGCGAAGGATTGATTGATACCCCAAAACGTGTGGCAAAAGCGATGCAGTATCTGACTCACGGATATGACCTGGACCCGGAAAAGATATTAAAGTCGGCCATGTTCCAGGAGGAATATAAGCAGATGGTGGTAGTCAAAGATATAGAAATTTACTCGCTGTGTGAGCATCACATGATCCCATTTATTGGTAAAGCTCATGTTGCATATATTCCCAACGGCTATATTGTAGGGTTAAGCAAAATACCCCGCGTTGTAGACGCTTACGCCCGCAGGCTTCAGGTTCAGGAACGGCTGACAATGCAGATCAAAGATGCTATTCAAAACACATTGAAACCATTAGGTGTGGCGGTGGTTATTGAAGCAAAACACTTGTGTATGGCTATGCGAGGCATTCAAAAGCAAAATTCTGTAACTACTACATCGGATTTTACAGGTGCATTTACCATTGACAAAACCCGTCAGGAATTTTTGCATTTGATTGATGCCGATTTAGCCTAAGAAAAAGCTGACATATCGACAGAAGAACTGCCAGACATCGATCTGGCATTTTTTTTGCTAACAAAACAAACGCTATATTTGCCCGTTAATAAAATCATTATTTAAAGAATACAAGAATTATGTTACAACCACGAAATAACAGCAGTATTTTCAGCAGCCAGCGAAACCAGACATTTAACTCCGGGGCAGCAACTATGGATGCCGATGTCGCCCGCACGTTTATGACTAAGGTCTTTTCATGGATGTTTATCGGATTGGCTATTACCGCTTTTGTGGCCTGGGCCTTTGCATCGAGTCCACAATTATTGTCTCTGCTTTATTCAGAAACAGGAGGATTAAACTTAATGGGATATGTGGTTATGTTTGCCCCTTTTGTTATGGTTTTACTCATGTCATTCCGTTTCCAGAAGATGTCATCAGGAACCTTAACACTTATGTTTGGGGGCTACTCCATCTTAATGGGCATGAGTCTGAGCTTCATTTTGCTGGCATTCACATCCTCTTCTGTATTTCAAACCTTTGCCGTAACTGCCGGCATGTTTGGCACCATGGCCATTGTTGGATATACAACCAAAACAGACCTGACAAAATTAGGCTCCTATCTATTCATGGCACTTATCGGATTAATCCTTGCAAGTATTGTAAACTGGATACTCCGGAGTGAGATGTTAGAATACATCATCAGCTTTGTTGGTGTGCTTATTTTTACAGGATTAACAGCCTACGACACTCAAAAGCTTAAGCGTATAGGAGGCGGATCAGAAAGCTATGGCACTGAAAATACGAATAAATTGGTGATCATGGGGGCTCTGACGCTTTACCTCGACTTCATCAACCTTTTCCTCTTCTTGTTGCGTTTCCTTGGCGACAGAAGATAATTAACCGTTATTTGTCTGAATACAACATGATTGTACAAATCCGATATTTAAGATTTATCATTGGATTTTCAACAGACTTTCTATCTTTGCACTAGCAAAACATAAAATAATCGTATGGAAGCTTATGTATTTCCCGGACAGGGAGCACAGTATGTTGGTATGGGTAAAGACCTGTATGACAATTTTGATGAGGCCAGACAGCTATTTGAAAAGGCCAATGAGATCCTTGGTTTTCGCATCACAAACATAATGTTCGAGGGTAGCGATGAAGATTTAAAGCAAACCAAAGTAACGCAACCTGCAATTTTTCTACATTCAGTTATTCTGGCAAAAATGCTTGGAGACAAGTTCAAACCGGAAATGGTAGCCGGACATTCGCTGGGTGAATTTTCCGCTTTGGTTGCCGCAGGAGCTTTAGCTTTTGAAGACGGCCTGAGACTTGTATATAAACGCGCCCTGGCCATGCAGAAAGCCTGTGAAAAAGAACCTTCAACGATGGCTGCTATCGTGGGCATGGAAGATGAAGCAGTGGAAAACATACTGAAAGACATTGACGATATTGTTGTCCCCGCCAATTATAACACAACCGGACAACTTGTTATTTCAGGCTCCATAAAAGGAGTTAATATCGCCTGTGAAAAGCTGAAAGAAGCAGGAGCAAAAAGAGCATTACCATTAAAAGTTGGTGGCGCATTCCACTCCCCGCTTATGGAACCCGCCCGTGAAGAGCTGGCCAAAGCCATTGCAGAAACGGAGATCAGCAAACCTGTTTGTCCGATTTATCAAAATGTAAGCGCCAAAGCCGAAACTGAACCGGCTACCATTAAAGAAAACCTGGTTGAACAGCTTACTTCACCGGTACGCTGGACACAAATCATGAAAAACATGATCGCTGATGGGATGACTTCTTATACGGAAGTAGGTCCCGGAAAAGTTCTCCAGGGGCTTCTTAAGAAAGTCGACCGCAAAATGCCGGCACAAAGCGCTGAAATATAAGTTTTATCACATCGAGATAAATCAAAACCCGCTTTCATCAGCGTTTTTTTTTTTGAGACGCAAAACCAGCTTATGCATTCCATGATTTTGTGTAATTTTGGTGTTTCTCAAAAAGATATTTTGTTATGAACTGGATGGAATGGATTGGCTATGCAGCATCAGCATTGATATTGATATCCATGCTGATGACCTCCATTATCAGGCTGCGGCTGATCAATCTTATGGGTAGTTTGTTATTTACGGCTTACGGCCTTTTAATCGAAGCCTATCCGGTTGCCCTGATGAACTTTTGCATTGTGATCGTAAATATGTATTACCTTTTTAAGATCAATTCTGCGAAAAAAGACTACTTTTCAATTCTGGAAACCAAACCTAATAGTGAATATGTAAAGGAATTTTTGCGCTATTACAGTGATGATATTAAATCTTTCAATCCTCAGTTTAATATCGAACAAACCAGGGCCGGTGAATGCTGGCTTTTACTCCGAAAAATGACGGTTGCTGGTATTTTCATGGGCTATAAAACCGATGCAGACACTTTCTGCATTGAACTGGATTACATTTTAAAACAATATCGTGATTTTCAAATCGGAACATTTTTATACAAGAAAAACCAACAGTTCTTTATACGAAAAGGGATTCATAAGCTAAAAGCTATACCAGCAAGTCAACAGCATAATGAATATCTAAAAAGTATGGGATTCAGGTATGAAAATGGTTATTTTTACCGTTTGATTGATAATTCTGAATAAACATCATAATAACCATAAAAGGTATGCATCGGATTTTAAGTATTTTAATAATCGCTTTACTTATGCTTTCCTGTAACCGGGAGAAGAAAGGAATAATCTACATAGAAGGGAAACAGCATTCAGTTAAAGACCAAAAAGTTTATTTGACAGAAGCCCGGTATTCTCAGGGTTATACGAGATTTTATAAAGCTCTGGATTCCACCCGGGCGGATAAAGAAGGGAAATATGCATTTGAAGTTACAATCCGGGGCAGTGATTTTTATCAGTTACGCAATGAAAATGAACATCTGCTGTGGGGGCATGATCTGTTTCTGAAGCCCGGAGACACTATCCAAATCAGTGAAACAGGAATTCATGCAAACTCTCTGGAAACAACAGAAATTAATGAGTTCCCTGAGCGATTAAGTAAAGAATTTCCCCATCGCTTACCGGAATGGATAAAAATGAAACCCCGTGCTTTTAATAAGACTATTAATAAGCGTTTTAAGGAGATATCAGAATATACGGATGATTATTTTGCAACGCTTGACGTTCCCTCGAAAGCTGTTAAGCGTTACAAAAAGGAGAATATTTTCCATAGATTAAACCTAAAGTTGAATTATCTGGAAAATCATAATTACTATTCTTATGGAGAGTGGTATCCGATGCCACTGGATTCGCTTCGTTTCTCTAAACCGGTTCAGAGTGTTATTCAGGATACAAGCTGGTATTATTCACACACTTATCAGGAGCTAATAAAAAACTATGTATCAACCAAATATTACTCAAAATATTTTAACCCTCTGGATGCAAGATCAGATAAACGTTCATTAATCAAGCGAAAAGAAATCATTGACAGGAAATTCCATGGCAAAGTAAGAGATATAGCATTAGCAAGCCTTGCAAATGATTTTTGGCGTTATCTGCCAGCAATGCAGGACAGGTTTTTTGAGGATATTGAAAAAATCCTGGAATATTTTAAAAAGGTAAAAACTACCGATCAGTTTTATGATTTTTATGAGGAAATGTATTTCAAATATAAACGCATTGAGCCCGGGAATCCTGCGCCGGGATTTACACTAAGAGACAGCAGTGGTCAGCATGTTTCCTTAAATCATTTTTATGGCGATTTTGTTTATATTACATTTTGGAACACCATGAACCGTGTATTTACCTCCAATCTGGATAAGTACCGGAGTCTGAGCAGCGAAATAGGCGATTATGATAATATCTCTCTTGTTTACATAGCTATGCAGCCAGATAACAAAGATGCGGAATCAGCATGGAAATATTTTCTTAAAACTTATCCATTTGGCAAACACCATTTAATTGCTCCGGGGCAAATGAACAATAAAGAAATACAACCCTATTTGATTGAAGCGCTTCCAACGCACGTTCTTATTGATCCGGAAGGCATAATTATCACGCCCCGCGCGCCAGGTCCTGATAAAATTACTGAAACCATTTTTAAGATCATGAACAGCCAGTTAAAAATAAATCCGTCAAGTTAACTAGTCAGCAAGTTTTTATTAATAAAATTCCCGGCATTTTTATGCAGTTTATGCATCAGTTTATTGTATTGCAATTTTTGCAATTCATCCAAATACTCTGCATTGTGCAGGTCGGTTCCGATCACCGAATACATTTGGTTATCCAACAGCCACTCAGCGGTTTTTTGTACATCTTTGCCATAATATCCCGTTAATGATAACAGGTTTAATTGCAAATGCACGCCACGATCGATCATTTGCTGGTATTTTTCATGTTTTCGTGACCAAAACCGGTAACGTTCGGCGTGTGCCAGTATAACACGGTAACCGGCTGTTTGTATATCGAATAAGATATGGTTCAGGTTAATGGGTTCCATAAGATAAGACATTTCCACCAGGATGTAATTATTCCCAAAAGAGAGAAGTTTTTCACTATTCAATCTATTGGAAAAAGCATCATCCAACAAGTACTCGGCTGCAGCATGAATCTCAACCGGGATAAAAGCCTGTTCAACTGCAGCACGAACTTTATCAAGTCCTTTCATAATAGTTTCCCGGGAATTGTTATAAACATCTCCCATCACATGAGGAGTTGTTATCAGTTTACTGAAGCCCAGACCATGCAACCCCTTTATCATATCAATAGATTCTTCCACAGTACTAACTCCGTCATCAATACCAGGGATAAGGTGAGAATGCATATCAATCTCAAAGGGTTTAAAATCCATCGGGGACTTTAATACGGATGGGTGAAACAGCTTTTTTAGCATAATGGAAGCTATTATTTAACAGGACTATCTGTTATCGTATTGCTCTTTATAATAATTCTGGTATGTTCCACTGGTAACATCCTCCATCCATTGCTGATTATCCATATACCAATCAACTGTGTTACGTAAACCCTCTTTAAAATCTACTGAAGGTTTCCAACCCAGTTCATTCTGGATTTTTGAACTGTCGATGGCATAGCGAAGGTCGTGCCCGGCACGGTCTTTAACAAAAGTAATAAGCTCGGAAGATTCGCCTTTCTCCCTTCCAAGCTTTTCATCCATTACTTCGCATAACAAACGGATCAGATCAATATTCCGCCATTCATTATTTCCGCCGATATTGTATGTTTCGCCAACACGGCCTTTATGAAAGATCAGATCAATAGCAGCCGCATGATCATTAACCCATAGCCAGTCACGGACGTTTTCTCCTTTGCCATATACAGGAATTGGTTTTCTGTTTTTAATATTATTGATGGCCAACGGTATTAGTTTCTCAGGAAACTGATATGCTCCATAATTATTAGAACAGTTTGAAATAACAACAGGAAGATTAAAGGTGTGATAGTAAGCTCTGACGAGATGGTCGGAACTGGCCTTGGAAGCTGAATAAGGACTTCGGGGATCGTAAGCTGTTTCTTCCGTAAACATGCCTTCTTCTCCAAGTGAACCATAAACTTCATCAGTGGAAATATGGTAAAATAGTTTTTCTGCAAAATTATCTTTCCAAATATTTCTGAATGCATTTAATAAGTTTACAGTGCCCACGATATTAGTATGAATAAATGCATTCGGATTACTGATGGATCGATCAACGTGAGATTCAGCCGCCAGATGAATAACACTATCAAACTTATAATCATCAAATAATTTCATGATGAAAGCATCATCCACAATATCCCCTTTGATAAACGAATAATTGGATTTATTTTCGATATCGGTCAGATTTTTAAGATTCCCGGCATAAGTCAGTTTATCCAGATTATAAATATGATAATCCGGATAATTATTTACCATTGTTCTTATAACGTGAGACCCAATAAAACCTGCACCGCCTGTAATCAATATTTTTTTCGTCATAATTTTTTAATTTAACGCTTATTAGCTAATTCTTTTTCCCAGTTCCATGCAGAACGCATCATCTCTTCAAGATTTCTTTCTGCTTTCCAGCCCAGCTCACTATTGGCTAAGCTGGTGTCAGCCCAAACCTTTTCCACATCTCCAGGACGCCGGTCAACAACTTGATAATTAAGGGGTTGTTGTGCAACCTTTTCAAATGTTTTAACCGCCTCCAACACTGAGTAACCGATTCCTGTACCCAGGTTGAATATTTCCGGTTTAGTTTTGTCCTGATCATTGATCATACGGTTTAATGAAATCACATGAGCTTTTGCCAGGTCAACCACATGGATATAGTCCCTTATTGCTGTTCCGTCAGGTGTATTGTAATCATCCCCGAAAACACTCAATTTATCTCTGATACCGATAGCCGTTTGGGTAATAAAAGGCACCAGATTATCCGGAACACCCAGGGGAAGCTCCCCAATAAGGGCACTCTCATGGGCTCCAATCGGGTTAAAATATCGCAACAGGATACCTTTCATATGCGGATTTGCCTCCACAGTATCGGTAATGATCTCTTCTGAAATCTGTTTGGTATTCCCATAGGGTGACATAGCTTTCCGGACAGGTGCATCCTCTGCTACAGGCAAATGATCCGGCTGTCCATATACAGTGCACGAGGAAGAGAAAACAAAACTCCGGATGTTATTTTCTTTCATCCCTTCCAGGATGTTTACCAATGAACCAATATTATTCCGATAATACTTCAACGGTTTTTTTACAGACTCCCCCACAGCCTTATAAGCAGCAAAATGAATTACTCCAATTATATCATTATGGCGCCGGAAAAAATCCATCGTTTTGTTCCGGTCGCATAAATCGAACACTTCTAACTCCGGTAATTTGCCCGTTATTCTTTCAATATTCCTGACAACTTCCTTATATGAATTGGATAAGTTATCTACAATTACAACTTCAAACCCTTTTTCCTGAAGCTCTACAACTGTATGTGAACCAATGTATCCTGCGCCTCCTGTAACAAGTACTTTCATAACTGGGTTCTGGTTTTATAAGTCATCAAATATAAATCACTCCATAGTAATTTGCAACTTATCTTTTTTTTGTCAAAATATCTGTTTTTTCAACTAATTGTCTTATTTCCCTGAAAATAACAGCCATCAAGATGAAAAATCTTTTAAGAACAACCTCTTTGAAACAGACTAAAGTTATTTACTTTTCGTTAATTTTGCATCATCAGAAACCCTGTTTATGTTAAAAAAAATTTTCACACTTGCTTTTATCTTATCCATTGGGGGATTACATGCCCAGAAATCAGTTATGGATACACTTGTCAATGTATCTATGATCCAAATAGACTTTGGATTTCAAAAACCCGGTAATGACCTGGCCAACCGATACGGTGTCAATACTACTGCAGGTATATCTTTTATGTATAAAACCCAAAACAACTGGCTGCTTGGAGCTAATTTTAGTTACATATTCAGCGAAAATGTATTAAACAAAGACCAGATTTTGAGTAATATTTCAACAAGCAATGGTCAGATTATCGATGGTAACGGAATGTTTACCACAGTGAAATATCATGAGCGTGGTTTTTATACTCATTTATCAGCGGGGAAATTATTTCCTGTGCTTGGTCCGAATGATAATTCCGGCTTGTTTTTCACAGGCGGAGTTGGCTTGCTGCAACACAAAACCCTGATACAAAATCCTGAAAACAAAGCACCTCAAATCTCTCATGAATATGTTAAGGGCTATGACCGGCTTACAAACGGTTTAGCAATCAGTGAACTTATTGGATATAAACATTTGGGAAACAATAAACTTCTAAGCTTTTATGTTGGTTTTGAAATGATACAGGCATGGACAAAATCCCGTCGCGATTATAATTTCAATACAATGCAAAAAGATACGAAAGATCGTTTCGACACGTTGTTTGGCATTCGTTTTGGCTGGATCATACCACTTTACGGAAAATCATCGGATCAATATTATTACTATTAAAATGTGGCTTTACCGGATATTTATTCATATTTACTGGCTTTCAGCCCGCTTTTTGAGTCTTTTCAATGACAAAGCAGCATTATTTGTGAATGGGAGGAAAAAATTGTTTTATCATCTTGAGGGAAAAATTCCGGAAAACAAAAATGTAATATGGTTTCATTGTGCATCATTGGGCGAATTTGAACAAGGAAGACCAGTTATCGAAGCATGGAAAATGTCATACCCCGGCGATTTTGTATTGCTTACTTTTTTCTCGCCCAGTGGCTATGAAGTTAGAAAAAATTACACAAAAGCTGATCTTGTAACGTATTTGCCCGTTGATACAAAACAAAATGCAACCCGTTTTATTAAGGCTATTCATCCCCAAAAAATCATATTTGTTAAATACGAATTCTGGTTGAATTATATTGATGCTATACATAATCAAAGAATTCCGCTATATCTTGTATCCGGAATATTCAGACAGAGCCAGCATTTTTTCAAATGGTACGGAGGCATCTTCCGGAAACGTCTCCATAAATTTGAGTATTTCTTTTTGCAAAACAAGAACTCTGCTAATCTTTTAAATTCTATTGGAATTCAGAATTATACAATAAGCGGAGATACACGTTTTGATCGTGTTTATGAAATAACTCAAAACGTCAAATCTTTTAACTATCTGGAACAGTTCAGTAAAAATAAGCTGGTAATTGTTGCAGGTTCTACCTGGCCGGCTGACGAAAAACTCATTATTGATCAACTAATTCAAAAGTACAATGGCCACATTAAAATAATTATCGCGCCACACCAGGTTGATGAACCACACATCCAACAACTTAAAAAGTTATTGCCAGGCTCTGCAGCATATTGGACAGAAATCAGAGATGATACTCCGCCGGAAACTGACATCTTGGTTATCAACACTATAGGTATATTATCATCAGTATATCAATATGCCGATATTGCATATATTGGAGGAGGTTTTGGAAAGGGTATCCACAATACTTTAGAAGCAGCAGCATTTGGTATCCCCGTTATTTTTGGCCCCAATTACAAACAGTTCCGGGAAGCCAGGGATCTTATCCGGCATGGAGCAGCCTGTAGTGTAAAAAACAGTCAGGAATTCAAGCAACGTTTTGATTTACTAATAACCAATACCGAGCAACGAAAAGTGGCTGGATCAAAAGCCAGGCAATATGTATTTGGTCAGACCGGAGCAACAAAAAGGATCGTTCATTATATTTCTGAATCCAAAACAGGTTCACGTTCATAAAAGTTATTGTCATTTTATCAACATCACTATTTAAGTGCTAATAAATAATGTAATTTTGTAAAAAACAGGAAATAGTAATGTCAAGAACAACAGAGCTTCAACAAATTGCATCACAAGTCAGAAGAGACATAATCCGCATGGTACATAATGTCAACTCGGGCCATCCAGGTGGTTCATTAGGCTGTGCTGACTTCCTGACTACCTTATATTTCGAAATCATGGATCACGATCCTGCATCCTTTGATATGATTGGAAAAAACCAGGATGTATTTTTTCTATCCAACGGTCACATTTCGCCTTTGTGGTATAGTGTATTAGCCCGCTGTGGTTATTTCGATAAATCGGAACTAAAGACATTTCGAAAAATTAATTCCAGACTTCAGGGACATCCGGCAACAGAAGAAAAACTGCCAGGCGTGCGCGTTGCGTCAGGCTCCCTGGGTCAGGGATTATCAGTAGCCCTTGGCCATGCGCTGGGTAAAAAACTTGACGGAGACAAAAAAATTGTCTACAGTCTTCATGGTGATGGAGAGCTGCAGGAAGGCCAAGTCTGGGAAGCAGCTATGTTCGGCGCCTCAAAAAAAGTTGATAATATCATTTCCACGATCGATTATAACGGACAGCAAATTGACGGACCAGTAAAACAAGTGATGGACCTTGGCAATCTTAAGGCCAAGTGGGAGGCATTTGGCTGGTATGTGATGGAAATGAACGGCCACGATATTGGTGAAATAATCGATACACTTACAAAAGCCCGCGCTGAAACAGGCAAAGGAAAGCCCATAATGATCATTATGGAAACTAATATGGGACATGGCGTGGATTATATGGAAGGTACCCACGAATGGCATGGGAAAGCACCTGATGATAAGCTTACTGAAAATGCATTGGATCAGTTAGCAGAGACACTGGGAGATTTTTAGTTACTAAGTACTCTATTTATATGAAGGGAAAACTTTTTGTCATTACACTGTTAATACTTTTAGCTGCACCTGCTGCAAAGTTGAGCTATGCCCAAACTTATAGCAATACAGACAGAAATGAACCCATTACACGTATACTATTTGTTTTCGATGCATCACGCAGCATGTACGGAAAATGGCAGGATGAAGTCAAAATCGATATTGCCCGTCGTCTGCTTTCCGATATGCTCGACAGTTTAAGACATATTGATAACCTTCAAATGGCCTTGCGTGTTTATGGACATCAGCACCATTTTCCTCCACAGTATTGCGATGACACAAAACTTGAAGTACCATTTGCTTTCGACAATGTAGACAGATTAAAATATAAACTTAAAACAATAGTTCCCAAAGGGACTACCCCAATAGCCCGTTCATTAGAAGAATCAGCAGGAGATTTCACTCCATGCAATAACTGCCGGAATATCATCATTTTAATAACAGATGGTATTGAAGAATGTGACGGCGACCCATGTGAAGTATCTTTAGAACTTCAACGCAAGGGAATTGTCTTGAAGCCCTTCATCATTGGCATTGGCAAGAACTTTAAAGATGCATTCGATTGTGTGGGAACATATATTGATGCACAGGATGAAGAAGAATTTCGCACAGCTTTAAACGTTGCTATTAACAAAGCCCTTAATCCAACAACAGCCCAGGTGAATCTTTTGGATATTCATGGAAATCCCACCGAGACCAACGTAAATATGACCTTTTACAACAGGACTTCCGGTAATATTAAATACAATTTTATTCACACCCTGAATGCAAAAGGAAATCCGGACACGCTGGATATAGACCCGATGGTCATGTACAATATTGATATCCATACAATTCCAAAGTTAAAGATTGATTCTTTCGGCTTAACACCGGGAAAACATAACATCATTGGCGTTGATGCTCCACAAGGCTATCTGCAGCTGTTGTTTGACGGTAAACGCATGAAAAACCAGTATATCAGTTGTATTGTCCGCAAGGATGGAGAGATGAAAACATTAAATGTTCAAAACATAGGAAAAAAAGAAAAATACCTTATCGGCAAATATGATCTGGAAGTTTTGACACTACCGAGAATGCTTGTAGAAGATGTAGGCGTCAACCAAAGTCATACCACAACAGTAGAAATTCCGGCACCGGGAATGATTGTCATTCGCATGGGAACTTTTGGATACGGAAGCATTTACAAGTATAATGAAGAAGGAAGCCTGGACTGGGTATATAATCTCCCGGAGGAAAAACAAAGGGAATCTTTATACTTACTTCCCGGCAAGTATAAGGTTGTATTCCGGGCTAAAACAACTAATCATTCCAGATATACCAGAGAAATTGATTTCAAAGTTGAATCGGGAAAAACAGAGACTATTTCTATATATAATGATTAACAGCATAAAGAGTAATGAACATGAGTGAATACAAAATTATCGACCATAAGGATACCCGCTCAGGCTATGGAGAAGGATTACTTGAACTGGCACGGGAAAATAATCAGGTTGTAGGTTTATGTGCAGACCTGACCGGTTCATTAAAAATGGGGGCCTTTGCCAAAGAGTTTCCGAACCGTTTTTTTCAGGCAGGAATTGCAGAAGCCAATATGATGGGTGTTGCAGCAGGTCTGGCGATTTCCGGCAAGATACCCTATGCTGCAACATTTGCTAATTTTGGTTCAGGAAGAGTGTATGACCAGATTCGTCAATCAATAGCCTACAGCAATAAAAATGTTAAAATTTGTGTATCTCATGCAGGACTTACTTTAGGGGAAGATGGAGCAACACATCAGATGC
>JAIPAE010000036.1 GCA_021740245.1 Bacteroidales bacterium
TTCAGTTTGACAATGTTTCCTTCTGCCGGATAATTGGCCATAGAATAAGCACGGAAAATTTCTTCAGAGTTTTTAACTTTGAGGTCAAACAGATTGGAACTTTCCCAATCATCGCGATATTCTTCTTCAACCTCAATATCTTTTCCAAAGTCCATCGAATATTTGGGAATGTCAATTTGAATATATCCACCCGATTTAAAGTCAAGGGTTTCCCCTTCGGGCAGTTTGACCACAAACTCTTTAATAAATGTTGCCACATTTTTGTTAGAGACAACTTCGCATTCCCATTTCTTAATTCCGAAAATTTCTTTGGGAACAGAAATTTGAAGGTCCTGTTTTACTTTCACCTGGCAGCTAAGCCTCCAGTCTTCCTGCTGTTCTTTCCTGCTGAAAAAGCCTTTTTCAGTTGGCAGTATATCGCCGGCTCCTTCATGAATCTGACAGGTACATGTTCCGCAGGTTCCTTGTCCTCCGCAGGCTGATGGTAAAAATATTTTGTTTTGAGAGAGCGTATCAAGAAGCGTGTCACCTGGGCTTACATTAAGTTCTTTATCGTTGTTAATGGTGATTGTAACTTCTCCCTGTGGAGTGAGTTTCTTCTTGGCATATAAAAGTATGGAGACTAATAAAAGAATTACGAATAAAAAGACACCAACACTGGCTGCAATAATAAGCGGGTCTATATTCAATGCATCAAGCAATATCATTGTATTAATTTTTAGTTTTACAATTCAATACCCATAAAGGCCATAAAGGCAATGCCCATAAGGCCTGTAATTATAAATGTAATTCCAAGTCCTCGTAATGGTGCCGGTACATTGGAATAACGGATTTTTTCCCTGATAGCGGCAATTGCCACTATGGCAAGAAACCAACCTACTCCGGAACCTAATCCAAATGAAGTGGCCTCTGCTATATTGTTATAATCACGTTCCTGCATAAAAAGTGAACCACCAAGAATGGAACAGTTAACTGCAATCAAAGGCAGGAAAATACCCAGATTTGCGTAAAGAGTAGGGGAAAACTTTTCAATTACCATTTCAACCAACTGAACCATTGAGGCAATGACGGCAATAAACATAATAAAGGACAGGAAGCTCAAATCAATAGTTGCAAATTCGGGTCCAAGCCATGCCAAAGCTCCATCAGCCAGTAAATATTCATTGATAAGATAATCGACAGGAACTGTAATTCCAAGTACAAAGACTACAGCCAGGCCTAAACCTGTTGAAGTTTCCACTGTTTTTGATACAGCAAGATAGGAACACATGCCCAGAAAATAGGCAAATATCATGTTCTCTACGAAAATAGCTTTAATAAATATGTCAAATAAATTTTCCATGGTTTTATTCTTGACAGTTCTAAATTAATTTTCTTCAACTAATTCCGGGTGGCGCGAACGTTGGACCCAGATAATGATACCAACAACAAAAAGTGCTGCTGGTGGTAAAATCATCAGGCCGTTGTTCTCATATCCGATACTATAGAGGCCTATTTTTTCAAATACAGGATAGCCAAATACTTCACCTGACCCAAATAATTCACGAAAAAAGCCTACAACAATCAGGATCCAACCATAACCGGCAGCATTCCCGATCCCGTCCAAAAATGATGGCCAGGGCTTGTTGCTTGAAGCAAAGGCTTCAAGTCGTCCCATGATAATACAGTTGGTAATGATCAATCCTACAAACACTGAAAGTTGTTTACTGACATCATATAAGAATGCCTCCAGAACCTCATCGGTTAAGACTACCAGTGATGCTATCACGGTCAACATGACAATAATACGGATACGTGGTGGAATCATATTACGCAGAAGCGATATGATCACGTTTGAAACACCCATGATCACAACAACACTTAAGGCCATAACCAGCGAAGGTTCCAGCTTTACGGTAATAGCAAGTGCTGAACAAATACCCAGCACCTGAACTGTGATCGGGTTGTTCCTGACCATTGGTTCCGATAGCAGCTTTTTGTTCTTTGTCGAAAAAAGTGGCTCTTTTTCTTTTGTTTCAGCCATATCTATTGATGTTTTTTAATGTACGGTAAATAATAACTTAATACGTTCTCAATCATATCCGAAACACCATTACTGGTAATCGTTCCTCCTGATATTGCATCAACTCCATGTTTGGATGAGATTTTACTGTTTTCCACACCTCCTTTGATCACTTGTACAGATACAAATTTACCCTGATCATTAAAGATTTTGGTATTTTTAAACCGATCTGAAAACATGTCTGTATTGATCTCAGCGCCTAATCCCGGCGTTTCCCCTTGATGATCAAAGCTGGCACCAGCAATAGTATTTAAATCATTTTCTAATGCAATATTTCCCCATATCGGTCCCCATAAGCCTTTTCCTCTTACCGGGATGATAAATAATGAGTCGCCTTCCTGATCCTTGATGACATACATCGGCAGGTGTGGGGATACTTGCTGGCTACCTGCTTCAAATTGTTTTATTGCTTCCAGCATTTTTTTTAAATCTATTTCAAATGCTCGCTCCGAGCCTTTAGAAAAGCCTTCTTCTTCGCCCTGGTAGATGCTTAAAATATTGCCATCAAGGTCGAGCATGTATTCGGCCAATAGACGTTCTTTATATTTGTTGATTGCCTCATCGCGTTCAACCTCAATGTTTGCAGAGCTGAGGATGGCCTGCATTTTCTCTTCATCCTTATTTTTTTCCTGCATGGGCTTAAGGATCGTGGCTACAGCAGTTAAGATAGCTGCTACTAAAACAACCATGATCGTGGCAAAACGGAATATGTATGAATTTGACATTGTTCTGAAATTTGTTGTTATGCTGAATTTAATTTAGCTCGTTTCATACGGTGTTTGATATTGGCCTGTATGACATAATGATCGATCAGCGGAGACATGACATTCATAAACAGAATGGCAAGCATAATTCCTTCCGGATATGCCGGGTTAAATACTCTGATCAAAATGCCAAGGAATCCGATCAGAAACCCGTAAATATATTTGCCTTTTGTGGTTTGGGTTGCTGAAACCGGGTCAGTAGCCATAAAAACGACACCAAATGCAAAGCCGCCCATTACCAATTGATGATGAGCAGGGATTTGCATAAATTCGTTGGCGCCCCATAGGTTGAATAGCAGTCCCATAGTGAGCCCTCCCAAAATGGCTGTTAACATAATTCGCCAACTGCCAACGCCGGTAAACAAAAGAATGATGGCCCCGACTATGATCAGGGCTGTTGAGGTTTCTCCTATAGAACCCGGGATAAACCCAAAAAACATATTCCAAAAGTCAGGCAGGCTGTCACTGTTTCCTGCAGCAGCTTCTGCCAGAGGTGTAGCTCCTGTAGTTGCATCAGCAGCATTTTCGGCTATCCATACTTTATCACCCGACATATAAGCCGGGTAGGCAAAAAACAGGAAAGCACGTGCGGTAAGAGCCGGATTCAGAATGTTCATTCCAGTGCCTCCAAACACCTCTTTGCCAAGAATAACGGCAAAAGCTGTGGCTAAGGCAACCATCCATAGCGGAATAGTTGGTGGCAAAACTAACGGAATAAGCATCCCTGAGACCAGGAAGCCTTCGTTGATTTCATGGCCCCGGATTTGAGCAAAAAAGAACTCAATGGCCAAACCGGTTACGTAAGAGACCACAACGATGGGCAGAACTTTTATTAAGCCGTAGCCAACAATAGTCCAAAACTCCGGCATGGATTCGGTGACTTGAAAATGCTGGTATCCAACATTCCAGATACCAAACAGCAGGGCCGGGAACATGGCTAATACTACCGTCGCCATGGTGCGTTTCATGTCAATGGCATCCCGAATGTGACTTCCCCTGGTTGTAACCCTGTTAGGGACAAAAAGAAAAGTCTCAAAACCATCAAAAACGGAGTGTAACTTTTCAAACTTTCCTCCCTTTTCAAAGTGTGGTTTGATCTTGTCTATGTATTCTCTTAAAGCTTTCATCAATCAGCTTTTTAATTTTTATGCGATATTAATATTATTTACATTAATTCTTTACGTGCCATTTCCAATCCATTATGTACAATGCTTTGTATTTCTGTTTTGGAAGTATCCACGAATTCACAAAGTGCAAAATCTTCGGGTCCTATTTCATATATTCCCAGATTTTCCATTAGCTCTATGTCCTCTATAATAATTGACTTTAGCAACTGCATGGGATATATATCAAAAGGGAAAACCTTTTCAAACTGGCCGGTCATAACCAGTGCACGAGGACCACCTTTAAGATTCGTATCAATGCGATATTTTTTTCCCGGCTGTAGCCAGGAGAAAAAGGACCTGGAAGTGCTGAACTTATTAAAGCCGGGAGTAGCCCAGCCAATAAATTCATAATAATCTCCTTCAGGAATTACCGTTATCTGATGATCATAATATCCGATGAATCCCTGCTTATAAGTTTTAGTGCCGGTAAGTGGATTTCCACTGATAAAGCGGACATTTTCCTGTTTCAGATTGTCAGTAACCATAGGTTCTATAGATGAGCCATGGATCAATTTGTAATAGTGGGGGTTTTTAACTTCCGAACCTGTGAGAGCTACAATTTTAGTAGCATCATAACGTCCATTGAGAAAAAGACGTCCTATCATGATTACATCCTGAACATTAATATGCCAGACTACTTCATCTTTGTTAACCGGATCAATTTTGTTTATTTGGGTTCCCACATTTCCGGCAGGGTGTGGCCCTTTAAACCGGTTGATCTGAACATTTTTGGCATTTGTAAAAACCCCGGTATTTTTTTCATTAGCAAGAATATTCAAATGTATAGTACCTTCAGTAAGTTTTTTTAGTGCATCCAGTCCAGTCTGAAATTCATTTCCCTTGCCATGAGCAATAAAGCTAATATCAGGCGCTAACGGGTGAGTATCAAATCCTGATATAAAAATAGCTTTTGGTTTATCCTCAGGACGGGCAATAACCTCAAAAGGTCTGCGACGAATGGCCGGCCATAAACCGCTTTCAAGCAATTGCTGTTTGATGGTTTCAGCATCCAGGTCATTGGGGTTGGCTTGCTGGAATTGCTCGTATTCGAAATTTCCATCTGATTCAATAACAATTTCTTCGATAACACGCTTCGGTCCCCGGTTTATGGCTGTAATTGTTCCACTGACAGGAGATGTGAATTTTACCTTTTCGTTATACTTATCGTAAAAAATTGCCGTTCCGGCTTTTACCTTTCCGTCTTCCTTCAGCATTAGTTTAGGAAAAACTCCGGTAAAGTCCGTTGGTTTGATCGCGTAATTGCTGGATTCCACATTTGTTATGGTTTTTTCTGCCATACCTTTCAGTGGAATATTTAAACCATTTTTGATTTTTATTATTTTATCCATAATAAAAGGATGTGATTATTTTTCAATAATTGCAAATCTACAACAAAAAACTTTGTGAAAGGTTTCACAAAATGTTGAGTTGCAAAAGTAAAATAATGATAACTAAAGTAAAATATAAATATCCAGGTCTGTAAATAACGGTAAATCAAACTAGTTAAGAAACTTGTTTAAGATTAGGAGTGTTTCAACGAGTTTTCTTACTTTTACAAAATCTAAATAAATATAAGTAAAATCATAAATAATATTTAAAGAGGTTGATTATGAGTTATTCAGAAAATCAGATTTTGGATGCTCTACGGAAAGTGGAGCATCCGGAGAAGAAAAAGAATATTGTTGACTTGAAAATGATCAACGATTTAAAGATAGATGGAAATGAAATTCATTTTTCATTAATTTTTGAGAAGTCAAATGATCCGTTTATTAAATCGCTCAGAAAAGCATGTGTAAAAAGTATAAAGGAACAATTGGGAGATGATGCAAAAATTGAAGGAAACGTGGAAATAGTAGCCCGGCAGAAAGTAGAAGTAAAGCAGATGGATACAGAAAAAAAATCGCCAAAGCAGGATATGATAACATTACCAGGTGTTAAGAACATTATAGCTGTTGCCTCGGGCAAAGGAGGTGTTGGGAAATCCATGGTTGCTGCCAATTTAGCTGTCAGTTTGGCACAAGCGGGTGCTAAAGTCTCACTTGTAGATGCGGATATCTATGGTCCTTCAGTTCCGATGATGTTTGATGTTGTCAATGAAAAACCGCGGGCTGTTGAAGTTAACGGTAAAAACAAGGTACTTCCGCTTGAAAAATATGGTATTAAGTTATTATCCATAGGCTTTTTTGTTGATCCTGAGCAAGCATTAATTTGGCGTGGCCCTATGGCTTCCAATGCTATGAAACAACTATTTACGGAAGCTGAATGGGGTGAAGCGGATTATCTGATCCTGGACCTTCCTCCGGGAACAGGTGATATTCACCTGACACTGGTTCAGTCTTTATCTGTTACCGGATCAATACTTGTTACAACACCTCAGGAAATGGCACTAGCTGATGCCAGAAAGGGAGTCAGTATGTTTCGCCAGGAACAGATCAATGTCCCGGTACTTGGCATAATTGAAAATATGTCATGGTTTACCCCGGATGATGCAACAGATAAGAAATACTATTTATTCGGTAAAGAAGGTGGTAAGCAAATGGCCGAAGAGATGAATATTCCTTTACTGGGTCAGATCCCAATAGATGAAAAGATCATGCAATCAGGAGAAAACGGTAAACCTGAGGCTTTGAACTGGAGTTCAAAAACTGGTAAGGCATTCCGTGAAATTGCTGAAAACACGATCAAGCAGGTAAATGTAAGGAATGAGACGATGGAACCCACAACAATTGTGAAAATTGATCCAAATGCTGAGGGATGTAATTATTAATCCGGAAAGCAATAAATTTATCAAAATTAAGTTTTAGTTACTTACGGTTCAAAAAAGTTTAATATTTTTGACCACAAACTGTGAAACTATGGAGCAAAAAGAGTTAGAACAAAAAGTAAAGAGTGTAATTGATCAGATCAGGCCTTACCTGGAAGCCGATGGTGGAAATATAGAGTTTGTGAGTTTGACGGATGATAAAATCGTGAAGGTGGAGTTGCAAGGAGCATGTGCAACTTGTCCTATGAGTATCATGACGCTAAAACAGGGTGTTGAACAGGCTGTGATTAAGGCCTTACCCCAGATCAAATCGGTAGAAGCCGTTAATATGCCTGCTATGGGTTAATAACAAGATAAAAAATGATCATTTCAATATAGCTTTATTAAACTATTACTCAGGTTTGGTAAAGCTGTTTTTTTATTGTAAATACTTTGCCACGATAGGTATACGCCGTCCCATACCAAATGCTTTTGGCGACACCCGTAATACCGGGGGTGCCTGATAACGTTTATGCTCACTGATATTGACAAGCCGCAGGGTTTTCTGAACTAAGTTTTTGTCAAATCCTTCTTTTATAATATTTGCAGGGTCTTCCTGTTGCTCTATATACTTAAAAAGGATACGGTCCAGAACAGCATAATCGGGCAGGGAATCACTGTCCTTTTGATCCGGGCGTAATTCTGCCGATGGTGGTTTTGAAATTATATTTTTAGGAATAACTTCCTGTTTTTCATTGAGAAACCGTCCCAGTTCATAGACTTCTGTTTTATAAAGGTCGCCAATTACTGATAATCCCCCGCACATATCTCCATATAGCGTCCCGTATCCTACTGCTGCTTCACTTTTGTTTGAAGTATTTAATAATATATGGCCGAATTTATTGCTGAAAGCCATCAATAAAACGGCTCTTGCTCTGGCTTGTATATTTTCTTCTGCAATATCAAAAGGAAGCTCTTTGAAATAAGGTTTTAATGTATCGCTGTATGCATTGTGAATATCCTCTATGGATACTATATTGTATTCTGCATTGATTATTTGACACATTTGAATTGCATCGTCAACAGAGTGATCACTTGAAAATGCCGAGGGCATGATCAGGGATGTTACATTTTCTGCTCCCAGTGCTTCCACGGCCAGAGCCAATGTGACTGCAGAATCAATTCCTCCGGATAATCCCAGTATTGCTTTCTTGAAGCCCAGTTTTTTAAAATAATTTTGAATACCGAGTACTAATGCCTGATGAATAGATTTTATTTTATCAGGGAATGGAATAACTTTTGCTGGATTTTCTTTCGTTTCAGTATCAAAAAATCCCAGAGTTTCTTCAAAAAAAGGTAATTGCTTTATTGTTTTTCCCAGCTTGTCGATTACACATGACCCGCCGTCAAAAATAAGTTCGGTTTGCGCACCTATATGGTTCACATAAATTACAGGTAAATTATAACTTTGGGCATTAGTCTTTAATATATTGTAACGGGTTTTAAATTGCTGATGATCATAGGGTGAGGCAGCAATGTTTATGATCAAATCAGGATTATGTTCAATTAGTTGGTCCATGGGGTTTATGGCATAGATAGGATTATCTCCTAATCCCCAAAGGTCTTCGCAAATGGTTATTGCCAGATTTTGCCCCTGGTAGTTTATAACATAAAAATCCTGATTGGGCTCAAAGTAACGGTATTCATCAAAAATGTCGTATGTGGGTAATAATGTCTTTTTGATTATGTGTTGTACGCTGCCTTTATTTAAAAACCATGCAGCATTGGAAAGTCTTTTGCCTTTTGGTTTAGAGTTTTTCACAGGGGCTCCAACTACTACTGCAATATCATAACTGTATTCCGCGATTTCCATAATTGATCTTTCGCATTTTTGAATAAAATCATCAAATGCGAGGAAGTCTCGTGGTGGATAACCGGAAACAGCAAGTTCGGGAAATACGATTAGTTCTGCTCCCTCAGAAGAAGCCTTTTGCACATAGTCAATGATCTTTTTTGTGTTTTGACTAAAATTGCCTATATGGAAGTTTAACTGAGCAAGAGCAATTTTCATAAATGCTTATTTGAAGAAAAGTGCATCAGTCGAGAACGAAAAACGCTTTCAACTGATACACTTTTCGGATAAATCATCAAGATGTTAAAATATTATACCTAACTTTAATTCTATATAGTTTGCTATAGCATTGCCGTTTTTGTCCAGATCGTGATTTTTTCTTTTGATGGTTGTAGTAAAACCATTGTTGAAGTTCAATGCACCGATCAGCGAGACATTCTCGGCAATAGAATATTCAGTGCCTAAACCAATAATTAATGATTCCCTGAAAAATGCCACGTCATCACTCAGGTCCTCTCTTGTTATAGTGGTTTCATTATACACATCTTCTCCTGAAGCCTTAAGCCTTATAGCTGTTCCTAATCCAACATTGGCAAAATAAGTGAAATAACCAATTTCATTTGTTGACATTTTAATCATTACCGGAATCTGCAAATATTGTAAATTATAGGTGGATTTTATATTTCCGGTTTCGGTACTTTCAAATCCATAGGGGTCTAATTTATCTTCATAGCTAGCCTTTCCACCAAAATAACTAATGTCAATTCCTGTTGATACAGCATAATTTTCTGACAAATTAAAATCTGCAATAACTCCATAGGAAAATCCAATCTTTGAACCATCACTTTCATATTCCTGAACATCTGGTTTTATCCAGGATATGGATGGTGAAGCATGTAAACCAAAGCGGAATGGTTTTAAATCTTCTTGAGCATTGATTTTTACAAAAGAAGATATTAACAAGACGGCCATTAATACTGGAATAATTTTTTTCATAATCAATCGTTTTCAGTGAATTGTTTCAAAGCTAATACTGGTTAACAAATTTAGCTAATTATTTATTGCAATTCACAAACAAAAAAATGTTTTTTAAAATAAATCTATAATTTTAAGGTTTAATATTTTTGTATAAAAATTCAGCAGTTATGAAATATAAGGTTTCCATATTGGTGTTCATTATTATTTTCCTGTCGGGTTGTCAATCTTCAAGGGATTTAGGTGTGGATGTAAGTGATATAAATGTTGATTTTGAAATAAAGAGATATGGTCAGGCCATTTTTAACCTTGATTATGAATCCCTGGATAGAGAGAGGCTAAAATCAATGCATTCTGATTTTTCATTTTTTATTAATCAAAACCCTGATTCGAATGACGTGGTTGCTTTGCAGCAATATTTGCAAGATCCGGTGAATCGTGAACTATATAAAGAGTTGGAGGAAAAATATTCAGACTTGAGCAAGCTTGAAGCAGAATTCGATCTGATGTTCCGGCATTTAAAATATTATTTTCCGTCATTTAAGGTGCCGGATGTGTATACATATGTATCATCACTGAATTTTAAACAACCGGTTTTATATCCTGATTCATTGCTTATTGTTGGTTTAGATATGTATTTAGGCAAGGATATGAAATATTATGACAGAGCGGGGATACCAAAGTATCTTTCAAGGTGGTTTGTTGAGGAGCGGATTGTGCCTGAGTCATGTGAAGCCATAATTTCAAAACGAATCCGGCGCAAAGAGGATCCGTCATTACTGGACTATATCGTGGAACAGGGGAAGTTTTACTATTTGATGAATGCTATGATGCCGGATAAAGAAAAAAATATCATTATACGGTATACCGACTCGCAAATGGAATGGATTCAGGAAAACGAAATTTTTGTTTGGGGTTTAATTGTTGAAAAGGAATTATTGTTTACAAAAGACCGTCCGAAGATAAAAAGTTTTATAGATGACGGGCCTTTTACGAGCTCTATTTCCCGGAAGGCTCCGCCAAGAATAGCCGATTGGATTGGCTGGCAAATGGTTGAGAAATATATGGATAACAACAAAGAGATTAGTATGATGGATTTGCTGCAGCAAGATAACAGTATGGAGATTCTAAAAAAATCTAATTACAAACCTGCCCAAAAAAGCAAGGATTAGAATAATTTATTTGTATAATCCATATAATCCAGTATCTCTGAAATACCTGTTCCCTGAATTGCTGATGTTCTAAATATCAAGGGTAGCTCTTCCCAGTTAGCAAGAAGCCTTTCCTGAAATAACCGGATATTTTGCTCTGTGATTGACTCTTTTTGCTTATCAATTTTGGTGAAAATAAGAGCTATTGGTATTTCATTGGTTCCACACCAGTTGATGAATTTAATGTCCATATTTTGTGGGGAATGCCTGCTGTCAATCAAGACAAATGAAGTAAGCAGGTTAGACCTGTTTTTCAAAAAGGTATAGATCATGTTTTCCAGTTGCCCGATCATTTTCTTTGATCGTTTGGCATATCCAAAGCCGGGAAGATCAACCCAATACATCTGATTGTTGTTGATGCTGAAATGGTTGATCATTATCGTTTTCCCCGGAGTAGCAGACGTCCTGGCCAGGTTTTTTTTATTGGCAAGCTTATTGATCAATGTGGATTTCCCCACATTTGAGCGCCCGATGAATGCGTATTCGGGTATATTCCCTTCAGGACATTTATCGATTGAAGGGCTGCTTATTAAATATTCAGCATGTTTTACAATCATATTTACTCAGTACTTCTTCCTTTATACTGGGATACATGGCGTTCTTTCTTCTTATCATAAATATCTGAAATAGTAATCAGAATTCCGGTTTCTTCAACGCGTCCAAAGTGTGGATTGATAGCAGTACCAAAACATTTCATGGTAGAAGAGAGATTCATGTAAGCATTAACCAGGGGAGGGATGTTTTCACCATACCTGCGAACATTTTTCACAAGCAATTTGTAATTTTCTTCATACGTATTTCCTGTAAAGAAATTTTCCAACTCTTTTTCCGGAGTTGCTAATTCTATTGGTGAATGCGGCCTTATCAGATTTTCTTCATCAGGAAAATATTTGTAAAGAAAATATAAAATCAGGTCACGTGCTATGATATTGAATCGTGGGTACATAGTAATTTTCCCAAAAAAGTAATGTACATCAGGATGATCTACCAGCAAGGCTCCAAGTCCGTCCCAAAGATTATCCAATGAATAAATTCCCTTACGGATATCATATAGCGGTTGATATTCCGGCTGAACAAAAGACCTGCCTAATTCAATCAATTGAGGAAGATACTCATTAATAAAGTGATTTGAGAATTGAAATAATTGAGATGTAGGGCTTTCTGGTGCTGTATTGGAATTAGTTTTTATGTTTTTCCCTTCAAGAAAACGATAGCCTCCTACAATCTCTTCCTCGGCAGGGTCCCAGACAATAAGTTGCTTAAAAGGATTGTTCCTAAGATCATATTCATCCAGATCACAGTCCTTACCTGTCCCTCCGCCAGGCTCACGAAAACTGATCTCGCGTAAACGCCCTATTTCGCGAAGTGTGTTTGGACTGTTCTCTGCATCAATAATATATATTTCTCTATTACCATTGTTCGTATTGCGAACAAACGTATCTTTTGTCAGCTCCTCTTTGATTAGTGATTTCTCAACCGGGTCTATGATTTCTTTCATAAAATTCAGATTTTAAATAGAAATGGGTAAAGGTTCTTTGTTGCCAAGTGCATATACCTGTTTTTTGATGTCTTCCGCCCATTCAATATCTTTTTTTAGCTTTCGGTTAAAATAGCTTATAGGAATAGGTTTGCCAAAGGTAATCGGAATCGTATTATCGGTCTGCTTAAACATCTCATTAGGCAGATACAGCATTTCTATATTCGACTTTATGCCCAACGCTGTTCTAATATTTGCCAGGTTGTAAAAAAAATTGGAGTTCCGACCACCTATATATACAGGAATGATATCCCGGTTAAACTTTCGGGCTTTTGTTAAAAATGTTTTTTTCCATTCCGGATCTCTGATTATTCCTTTTTTCTTTCTGGAAACCAAGCCTGCCGGGAAATATAAAATAAGCTTATCTGAAGCAAAGGTCTCATCAAAACGCCGGATATTCTCTGTATTCTTCCCATGCTTGTTAATGGGTATAAAAAATTCTTTTACATTAGGGATAAACAATAATAAATCATTAACCGGAAAAACAAAATCTTGCCTTTTTTGTCCGATTATATGCATTAATGCCATACCATCTAACCCGCCTAAAGGATGATTTGATACGATTGTATATCGCCCCCTTTCCGGCAGATTTTCTATACCTGTTACCGGAATGTTTAAATCAAAATACCGGACTATTTCATCGATAAAGTTAAGCCCGAATTTATTCCGGTGCTCATATAAAAAGGAATTGATCTCTTCCTGGTGAATTATATTTTTTAAATAACGCAGTACAAAACCGGGCAAAGCTTTAGCAAGCCGTTCACTTTTGGATGCTATCACTTTATCCAAATCAATAAAGTGTTTTGTGATAATCGGTTTGCTTTCGTTTTCCATTAATATTATTCGATTATTCCAGTTGTATTTATGCTGCAAATTTACACAATCTCATTAACAGGAGCGTGAACTTACCATTGATTATTTGGAATTTTAGTAATAAAACTCACCTGGACAGAAAAAGCCACTACGATCTATTGAATTATAAACAGGAGTCATCTTTTAAATCCCTTGATTCGCGCATTATTTGGTAATGTTGTGATTTTTAAGTGAAAAAAGTTATCAACAATGTGGTAAAATGTGGTAGAAAGTGGGAAAATTTGTATTATATTTACATCAACAAAATCACAATCATTCATGGGCAATTTGATCGGTGAATATTATTGTAAGTTAGATGCTAAGGGCAGGATTATGATCCCCACGGGCTTGAAAAAGCAATTACCACCTGAGGCAAATGAGCAGTTTGTTGTCAATCGGGGTTTTGAGCGTTGTGTAGCTCTATATCCCAAAAATGAATGGAACAGTATTGCCCGTGAGATCAATAAACTCAACAGATTTAATAAGAAGAACCGGGAGTTTCAGCGCTATTTCTTTCGCGGAGCTTCTGCAGTTTCAATGGATAGTACCGGCAGGGTATTGGTGCCCAGAAGTCTTGCTGCTTATGCGGGGATTGAGCATGAGGTTGTACTGTTTGCTTATGGTGATTATGTGGAAATCTGGGATAAGGCAACTTATGAAAACCTGTTAACTGATGAACCTGAAGATTTTGCTAATCTGGCAGAAGAGGTAATGGGCGATAAAGAACAGCATCAGGATGATAAAGATGTATCATAAACCCGTGTTGGTAGAGGAAAGTGTTGAAGGTCTGAATATCAGTCCTGACAAAATATATGTGGATGTCACTTTTGGTGGTGGAGGACATGCTAAAAAGATCCTTGAAAGACTGGAAGGTGGACGATTGATTGCATTTGACCAGGATGAAGAAGCTTTGGCAAACAGGCATATGGATGAACGGTTGATAATGGTGAAAGGGAACTTCAGGTATCTCAAAAACTATTTGAAATATTATGGTGCTTATCCGTGTGACGGGATTATAGCTGATCTTGGGATTTCTTCCCATCAAATTGATGATCCAGGCCGGGGCTTTTCAACGCGCTTTGATGGTCCTTTAGATTTTCGGATGAATACTTCACAAGAGTATACAGCCGGAGAATTGCTCAACACGATTGATATGAGAAGCCTGGTCATGGTTTTGAGTAGCTATGGTGAAATACAAAATGCAAAAAGTCTTGCAAGAGGGATCGTGGAGGCAAGGAAGAAGGAGAGGTTTAAGACGATCGGACAATTTAAAGAATTGCTTGAAAAATATGCACCACAGAAAAACAGGCTGAAATATTTTGCAAGGGTTTTTCAGGCTATTCGTATAGAGGTGAATCAGGAGATTTATGCTCTGGAAGATTTTTTACTGGCGATTCCTGATGCTTTAAAACCCGGTGGTCGATTGTCAGTGATTTCTTATCACTCGCTGGAGGACAGGCTTGTAAAGAATTTTATAAAAGCCGGAAATTTAACGGGTGATATTCAAAAAGATTTTTATGGAAACGTTCATAAACCTTTGCATGCAGTCAACAGAAAAGTAATAACACCTTCTGAAGAAGAAGTTAATAAAAATCCAAGGGCCCGCAGTGCAAAGCTGCGAATAGCTCAAAAACAATAATATGGCAGGTAAAAACAAAACAAAAAATCAATACAATGAAAGCCGTAAAGCCAGGATAGGCGAAAAGATCAGCAGTAAATCGGTTTTAAATACCAATATTGGAAGGTATTTGCAGGCTATGCTGGACGGCTCTGTGTTGGATACAGGCAAGAATAAGATATCATTACCTTATATTTTGCTTTTGTCTCTGCTTGCACTCTTGTATATCGGTAATAATTACTATGCGCAGCAAAAAATCCGTGAAATGAACAGGATTGAGGAGGAAATGAAAGAGTTGCGTTTTGAATACCGCTCGATAAACTCTAATTTGATGTATGAAAGTAAGCAATCTGAGATTGCAAGAAAATTAAAGGGTACAGGTATCCATGAAACCAAGGAGCCACCCATGAAAATATTTGCTAACTCAAAAAACCAGGATGATTAATGGAAGAAGGACGTAAACAAATATTGTTACGTGTTTACGTATTGTATTTTTTGCTGTTAATGGCCGGATTAGCTGTTATCGGCAAAATAATTTATTTGCAGGTTGTTCAGGGCGAAGAACTTCGCAAAGAGGCCCGGGAGATAACCATGGATTATCGTAGTATTGAGGCTGTTCGGGGTTCTATCCATGACGAAAATGGCAGGCTGATGGCTACTTCTGTCCCCATTTTTGATGTAAGAATGGATGTGGCTTCTCCATTGATAGATAAAAAGACATTTCAGACAAAAATTGATTCTCTTGCTATTGGATTGGCAAATCTGTTTCATGATAAGACATATCGTGAATTTAAATCAGAACTGATATCAAACCGTAGGACTGGCAACCGTTACATGTTGCTACAAAGGGATGTTACTTATGATCAGTTAAAAGTTATCAGAAACTTGCCGATTCTGAGACGGGGAAAATATAATGGTGGACTGATTATAATTTCAAAGAACCGAAGAGAGAGACCTTTTCGTGAACTGGCAGCGCGAACAATCGGTTATTCCAGAAACAAATATCGGGTAGGCCTTGAAGGTGCTTATAATGATGTTTTGGAAGGTGATAGTGGAAAGCAGTTAATGCAGCGTGTAGCCAGCAACGTTTGGATCCCGGTAAACCAAAATAACCTGATAGAACCACAAAATGGCCATGATATTGTTACTACATTGGATGTTAATATTCAGGATGTTGCGCAAAATGCTTTGAGAGAAAATCTGAAAAAACATCGTGCTGACCATGGGTCCGCAGTGCTTATGGAAGTTGAAACCGGTGAGATCAAGGCAATTGCTAACTTAAAGTTGGATACTGTTTCAGGTAAATACTATGAGTCTTATAATTATGCTATAGGTGAAGGAACTGAGCCCGGCTCTACATTTAAAATAGCATCTCTTATGGTGGGGCTTGAAGACGGAAAGTTTGACCTGGATACTAAAGTGGATGCTGGTGATGGAAAGACGATCTTTTTTGGGCAGAAAATGATAGATGCTCATGAAGGAGGTTTTGGAGAAATTACGGTAAAAGAAGCATTGGAAGTCTCATCGAACGTGGGTGTTTCAAAATTGATTTATCAGGCATATGCTTCTAATCCTGAGGAATTTATCCAGGGATTGAAAGAAATGAGCTTGCATCAACGGCTGGGTTTAGAAATAAAAGGAGAAGCCAAACCTCTTATTAAAACGCCTGAAAGCTCCACCTGGTCTAAAGTAAGCTTGCCATGGATGTCAATCGGATATGAGGTTGAGCTAACACCTTTGCAGATATTGACTTTCTATAATGCTATTGCCAATGATGGGAAAATGATGAAGCCCATGTTTGTCCGCAAAATAACGTCTGCCGGAAAAACAATAGAAACTTATGAATCACAAGTGTTAAATAAATCTGTGGCATCAGAAAAAACCATTGAAAAAGCCCGGGAAATGCTGGAAGGAGTTGTGGAAAATGGTACGGCAGAGAATCTGTTTAATACAGTTTATAAGATTGCCGGCAAAACAGGTACGGCACAAATCGCAAGAGAAAGTTCCGGCTATGAACAAACTGGTCATAAAGCATCTTTTGTCGGTTATTTCCCTGCTGATAATCCAAAATATTCCTGCATTGTTGTGGTCAATAAACCTGCTAAAGGCATCTATTACGGAAGTTCTGTAGCAGCTCCTGTTTTTAAAGAGATTGCTGACAAGGTATATGCAACTCAATTGGATATACATCAGGAAAAGGTGCCGCAAAATAAAGTGTTTAATGCCAGTCTGTTAGCCGGATACCGCAACGATTTTACTCAGATCAAAGAGTTGTTAGGTCTTCCGTTACAAATCCCTGCCGATTATGCCGAATTCATATATCATGACCCGGCTGACAGTATCGATAACAACTTAAAACCAATAGATTTAAAAACCGGACAGGTCCCTGATGTAAGAGGAATGGGTGCCAGAGATGCAATTTATCTATTGAGGCGCGAAGGACTTGATGTGAAAATTTCAGGTAAAGGCAGGGTGGTGACACAGTCAATCAGACCAGGAACACGTTCAGTAAGAGGTAGAAACATAATAATTAGGTTAAAAGTATGAGTAAGTTGCTATCAGAAATATTATCCCATGTTTCGGTGTTATCTGTAAATGGAAATCCGGAAATACCTGTCCGAAAGGTTGAATTTGATTCCCGTAAGGTATCAAAAGGAGACCTTTTTGTTGCAGTACCTGGAACAAAGGTGGATGGTCATGATTTTATTGGACAGGCTATAAACAAGGGAGCAGCAGCTATTTTATACGAAGATACTGATAATAGTGATCCCCGCGTTTGCTGGATTAAAACTAAAGATAGTTCTGTTGCTTTGGCTATGGTTGCTTCAGCATTTTATGATTTTCCCTCTGAAAAGATCAAGCTTAGTGGCATAACAGGTACAAATGGAAAAACAACAGTTGCAACATTACTTTATAAGCTGTTTAAATCCTTTGGTTATAAGGTAGGCTTGTTATCAACAGTATCTGTTTTTATTGATGACAAAATTGTAGAGGCCTCACATACTACTCCGGATGCATTAACGATTAACAGATTTTTGCGGGAGATGATTGATGCGGGCTGTGAATATGCTTTCATAGAAGTTAGTTCACATGCCATTAAACAGAACCGGGTTTATGACCTGGATTTTGATGTGGCTGTATTTTCCAACATAACACATGATCATTTGGATTATCATAAAACATTTGATGAATATATCAAAGCCAAGAAATTGTTTTTCGATAATCTATCCCCATCAGCCTCAGCATTAGTAAACATAGACGACAGAAATGGCAGGGTGATGATACAGAATACCGAAGCAATGGTTAGCACCTATGCGTTAAAACGGCCTGCTGATTTTAAAGGTAAGGTAATTGAGAACAGCTTTGAAGGTCTTCTGATAGAGATCAATGGGAAACAGGTATGGACACGATTATCCGGAGACTTTAATGCTTACAATTTATTAAGTGTTTATGGAGTGGCATGTTTACTGAAACAGTATCCCGATAAGGTTTTGACAAAACTAAGTGCACTGCAGGCAGCCGCAGGCAGGTTTGATGTGATAAAGTCAGATGATGGAAGATCGGCCATTATTGATTATGCTCATACCCCGGATGCGTTGGAAAATGTGTTGAAAACTATACAGGATGTACGCACAAAGCATCAGCAATTGATAACAATAATTGGTGCCGGAGGAGACCGGGATAAAACCAAAAGACCTGTTATGGCTGAGATTGCTGTTGCTTATAGTGATAAGGTAATCCTCACTTCAGATAATCCAAGATCAGAAAGTCCCTTGGCTATTATTGAGGACATGAAAAAAGGTATTTCAAAGGAAAAAACACATCAAATTCTGGAGATTACTGACCGGAAACAGGCTATTCATACAGCGTGTATGATAGCTAATAATAAAGATATCATTTTGATTGCCGGCAAAGGGCATGAAACTTATCAGGAGATTGAAGGGAAGCGGTATCATTTTGATGATAAACAAATAATCCAGTCAATATTTAAACATCATAAAAAGCGAGTGTAATGTTTTATTATTTATTTGACTATCTTGATAAAGCTATCGATTTCCCCGGCGCCGGAGTGTTTCAATATATTTCATTTCGAGCGGCGGCTGCTGTCATTACCTCGCTCATCATAACCCTGCTTTTTGGCAAGCGATTGATCAATTATCTGAAGAAGCAGCAGGTCGGAGAATTGATAAGAGACCTGGGGCTTGACGAACAAATACAAAAGCAGGGAACTCCCACCATGGGAGGGTTGATCATTTTAGGGGCAATATTAATCCCTACACTGCTCTTTGCCAGATTAGATAATGTTTATATCCAGTTGATGCTTTTTACAACAATTTGGTTGGGAGCAATTGGTTTTACTGATGACTATATCAAAGTGTTTAAAAAAGATAAGAAAGGGCTGGCCGGTAAATTTAAAATTTTGGGTCAGGTGTTTTTGGGTATTGTAGTTGGCTTGACAATGTATTTCAGTGATGATATTAAAATCCGCGAAAAAATACCACATCAGGAAATAGAGGAGATGGCTCAGGCTCAGAATGGAGAAGTGACAGTAGCTCAGGTTTTTGAAAAGGAAAGTATAAAGTCCACGAAAACAACAATTCCCTTTGTGAAAAATAATGAACTGGATTATGCTTTGATAATCACCTGGATAGGAGAACATGCCAGAAAATATGCATGGCTTGTCTTTATCCCTATTGTCATTCTGATTATTACTGCGGTTTCCAATGGGGCAAATCTAACAGATGGTTTAGATGGATTAGCAACCAGCTCATCAGCAGTCGTTGGGGGAACACTTGGAATTCTGGCCTGGGTATCGGGTAATATTATATTTGCCAATTACCTGAATATTATGTATATACCAGATACAGGTGAGCTTGCTATTTTTATCAGCTCGTTTGTGGGAGCTACTATAGGTTTCTTATGGTACAATGCTTATCCTGCACAAGTCTTTATGGGGGATACGGGAAGCCTTTCAATTGGTGGTATCATCGCTGTATTTGCTATTCTGATCCGTAAAGAATTACTGATACCGATTTTATGTGGCATATTTCTTATTGAGAATTTATCTGTTGTCATGCAGGTAGCCTGGTTTAAATATACGAAAAAACGATTTGGAGAAGGCCGGAGGATATTTTTAATGTCTCCGCTGCATCATCATTATCAAAAGAAAGGATATCATGAAGCTAAAATTGTCATACGATTCTTTATTGTCGGTTTGATGCTGGCTGTCCTGACTGTAATTACGCTAAAACTGAGATAATGAAAGCTAAAGGTCTGGTAAGCGTATTGGGAGGTGGTGAATCCGGTATTGGCGCTGCTGTTTTAGCTAAAAAGAAAGGATTTGAAGTATGGATAAGT
>JAIPAE010000037.1 GCA_021740245.1 Bacteroidales bacterium
TCCATGCCTATTAAAGACTTTACTGAAAAATAATTTTGTTTTTCTTGAGTGCAAAATAATTTTAATATACTTTTGACCACATAATTTATGCTTTTGGTTAATCTATTCATTTAAACTATTTAGTTAGTATGGAACTACAGGAATTAAATGCCACCGAGCAAAAAATCTTATCAGCCGCAAAAGATGTTTTCGTTGAAAAAGGTTTTGACGGTGCAAGAATGCAGGAAATTGCAAATAAGGCCGGTATTAATAAAGCATTAATGCATTATTATTTTCGGTCAAAAGATAACTTGTTTAATGCTATATTTAAAGAAGCTTTCTATCAATTCATTCCAAAACTGGGTGAAAACTTCAAATCGGATAAACCTTTAATGGTTAAAATTGAACAGTTTGTTGTTGATTATATTGAACTTATTAAAGCTAAACCACACATTCCATTATTTGTCCTTCATGAATTAACGAGAAATCAAGATTTCGAGGAGAAAATGCTTATTGATAATGACAATATTCCTGTCAATGACTGGATGGAATCTGTCATAAAAGCAATTGAAAGAGAGGAAATAATTCCAGTTGACCCGAAACACCTTTTAGTAAACATGGTTAGTATGTGTGTATTCCCATTTATCGGACAGCCTATTCTCAATGTTCTTATCTTCAATAATGACCGTTCTGCTTTTAATGATTTTGTTGAAGAAAGAAAAGTTCATATTGTAGAATTCATCCGAAATTCTATTACAACTAAACCCAAATCATAGACCTATGAAACGCCTATCATTTGTTATGAGTATATTGTTGTTGAGCTTGTTTGTATTTGCTCAGCAAAACATTACGCTTGAAGAGTGCCTGAAAGCAATTGATGAGCAACATCCGGTGTCATCACAGGTGGAACTGAAACAAAAGCAACATCAGCTTCAGCAAAAGAACATCAAAAACAGCAGGCTTCCGGATTTTTCTATGAACGCACAGGCAACATATCAATCGGATGTTACAGAGATTGCCATGGACCTTCCTCCCATGCTAAACGTGGATTTTCCTGAGGTGAAACAGGACCAGTATAAAATCACGGCTGATGTAAACCAATTGATTTATTCCGGAGGAAAAATCAACATTAGTGAAGATATTGAATCTGTAAATATTCAGCAGGAAATAGCGGCACACGCGCAGGATATGCAGAGCCTTAAAAGACAAACCTGCGAATTGTTCTTCAATATTTTGCTTCTTTACAAGCAACAGGAAATTCAGGAGAATCAGAAGGAAATCCTTAATGTAAAGTTGCATCAGCTAAAGGCTGCCATTAAAAACGGAGCGGCCCTGCCTTCAGATTCTGCAGAGCTTAGCAGCGAACTAAGGCTACTGGACCAAAAAATAGCCGAATCGCAAAGCAATATCCAATCGCTTCAAGCGTCTCTGTCATACCTTACCGGCCTTGATCTGAACAACAAGGTGCCGGCTAATCAAGTGCTCGACAGCAACATCAGCCCGGCTATCTCGGACAGACCCGAATACAAGCAAATGATACTTGCTTCACAGCAAATGAGTCTTCAGCAGTCCATAGTGAAATCCGATTATTACCCAACGATTATAGCCTTTGGGCAGGCCGGATATGGCCGTCCGGGATTGGATATGTTTTCCGATGAATTTTCAACTTTTTACATAGTAGGAGCCAAAGTTAGCTGGAAACCTTTCGACTGGAACAGTCGCAAAAGAAATATCGAAATCCTGAAAGCAAAGCAGGATGAGATCGACCTTAAACAGCAAAGCTTCCGCAAATCATTCAATTCGGAAATCACTGCCTCCATAAACAGAATTGAACTAATTAAAAATCTTCTGGCTTCCGACCGGGAAATAATAGCTTTACGCCAACAGGTAATGCATTCAAAAAGCCGGCAATTGGATAACGGAACCATTACTTCCAGCGATTACATCAAGGCTGTGAAAACCTACACCAATTCAAAATTACAACTCAACATTCACAAGATAGAACTTCAAAAAGCATTGTTCGATCTGAAATACAAATCCGGACAATTAAAATAAACAGTCATGAAACGAACATGAATTTTAGCATTCTAAAATACACACACGCGGATGATTAAATGGCGTAATGAGTAATGCGAGAGGGTGAACGAAGCGACTTAAGCGGCTTAAGCGAACGAAGAGACGAAGAGGCGAAGAGGCGAAGAGACTGAGAGACTGAGAGAAACAACAAACACCGAACAAAAATATAAACAGATGAAAATCATTAAAACAACACTGATTGCCCTGGCTGCATTGCTCGCAAGCTGTAGTAACAGTGAAGATGTAGCCGATGCTTATGGCAATTTCGAGACCGATGAGGTAACGGTTTCTGCCCAAGCCCAGGGAGAGATACTTAGCTTCAATTTAAAAGAAGGAGAGATGCTAAAGGCTGGAGAAGTCTATGGTCTGATAGATACTACTGCTGTTGCATTACAGATACAGCAGTTGCATGCCCAATACGCAGCAGCAGCCAGCCAGAAAGCACAAATTAATGCGCAGCTTGAAATTCAAAAGCAGCAGCTTGAGAATCTAAAAACCGAGCATCAACGAATAAAAAAGCTGAAAGCTGAAAATGCAGCCACGCAACAGCAATTCGACCAAATAGACGGACAGCTAAAGGTGGCCAAAAAGAATCTGAAAAGTATTAAAACACGTTTTAACAGCCTGCAACGCGAGCTTGAAACCATCGATGCGCAGAAAAAGCTTCTGAAAAACCAACTTCAACATTGCCATATCAAAAACCCAGTGGACGGAATAGTATTGATGAAATATACTCAGGCCGGAGAAATTGCGGCACCAGGCAAACCTCTTTACAAAGTGGCAGCCCTGGACCCGCTATACCTGAAAGCTTTTGTGAGTGGAGCCCAGCTTAATAAAATCGCCATCGGTGAACAGGTAACTGTACGCATCGACGATGGCAAAGAAACCTATAGCAAAAAGCCCGGAAGAATCACCTGGATAGCTGACCAGGCAGAGTTTACGCCCAAGATCATCCAAACAAAAAAAGAACGTGTGGACCTGGTCTATGCTTTTAAAGTAGAAGTGGCAAACCCCGATGGTGTGCTAAAAATCGGAATGCCGGGAGAAGTAATTTTCAATTAGCCATGAAGCCTGTCATAGCAGAAAATATCAGCAAGCATTTTAAGTCTACCGCTGCACTTCAGCATATCAGTTTTGAGGTGGATAAGGCAGAGATTTTCGGTCTTATCGGTCCGGATGGTGCCGGAAAAACCACCCTATTCCGAATCCTGAATACCCTTTTGATTCCCACGGAAGGAACCGCCAGCGTATTGGGGCAGGACACCATTAGAGATTACAAGTATATACGCCATCATGTAGGATATATGCCCGGTCGATTCTCACTATATGAAGACCTGAGTGTGGAGGAAAATTTGAATTTTTACGCCACCATTTTTCAGACCAGCATAGAGGAGAATTATTCTCTGATTGAAAAGATATACAAACAGATAGAGGCTTTTAAAGACCGCAAGGCCGGCAATTTATCAGGAGGGATGAAGCAAAAGCTGGCACTTTCTTGCGCTTTGATTCATAAACCAAAGCTGCTGTTTCTGGATGAACCCACTACAGGTGTAGATGCTGTTTCCCGCAAGGAATTCTGGAGTATGCTCAAAGACTTGAAGCAGCATGGTATCACCATTCTTGTGTCTACGCCCTACATGGATGAGGCTGAACAATGTGACCGTGTTGCTTTGATGCAAAGCGGCCATATTATGGATATAGATAAGCCTGCAGGCATCGTTAGCAAGTTTAACCATCGCCTGTTTGCGGTGTATCCAGAAAATATCTATGAGGCATTGCAGCTTCTGAAAACATCTCCGATCACGCATACTGCTCAGATATTTGGCCAATCCATCCATTGGGTTCCCAAAGAAAACTTCAGCGAAGCTGAAATACTAAACTTTATGCACTCGAATAATTTAAACTACAAAGTGGATTCCCCAAATATCGAGGACTGCTTTATGGAAATGATGTAAGCATGGCAACACAGGAAAAAATAATACATGTACGTGATTTGGTGAAAAAGTTTGGCAATTTCACCGCCAACGATCATTTGAACTTTGACGTATACAAAGGTGATATCTATGGATTCCTTGGAGCCAATGGCGCAGGAAAAACCACAGCTATAAAAATCCTCTGCGGACTGTCATATCCCACTTCCGGAACAGTGGAAGTAGCAGGTCTGAACATTTACAAGGAGCGGGAAAACATAAAAAAGGACATCGGCTACATGAGCCAGAAGTTCTCGCTTTATGAACAACTTACAGTGCAGGAAAACATCCGCTTTTATGGTGGTATTTATGGTCTGAAAAAGAAAGAACTGAATGAAGCAGGCAACCATATGATTGAAACCCTGCAACTGCAGAATGAACGCCATAAGATAGTTGGTGATCTGCCACTGGGCTGGAAGCAAAAACTGGCCTTCTCCATTGCCATTATGCATAATCCGTGTATAGTTTTTTTGGATGAACCAACCGGTGGTGTAGATCCCAAAACTCGGCGACAGTTCTGGGAGCTGATTTACCAGGCTGCAGACCGCGGAATAACCGTGTTTGTCACCACCCACTATATGGACGAAGCTGAATACTGCCAGCGACTGTCCATCATGGTGGACGGAAGAATTGAAGCCCTGGGAAAGCCCGAAGACCTGAAAAATGAACACGCAGCCGGCTCCATGGAAGAAGTTTTCATCAAGCTCGCCAGAAAACAAAAGGAAACGTCATGAAACGCTTTTGGGGATTTGTGATAAAAGAATTCAAGCATATCTTCCGCGATTACCGGACAATGATCATTCTGTTCGGTATGCCAGTGGCACAGATTCTGATATTCGGCTTTGTCATTACTAATGATATCAAGGATGCTGAAATAGCTGTGCTTGACCATTCCAAAGACCAGACCACACACGAGATCGTGAATAAGCTCACGGCCTCCGGATATTTTATCCTGAAGGACAACCTGGAATCGGAAAAGGAAATCGAACCGACCTTTCAGAGCGGAAAGATAAAGCAAGTGATCATATTCGGCAATGATTTTGGCAAAAAGCTGGTTAGCGAAGGCAGCGCAGATATTCAAATTATAGCTGATGCTTCCGACCCGAATACAGCCAACCTGCTGGTAAACTACACCTCTGCGATTATCAGAGATTATACCATGAGCCTGAACGCAGAAAAAACCATGAATGCCACTATTGTTCCTGAAGTGAGGATGCTTTTCAACCAATCGCTGGACGGAGCCTATATGTTTATTCCGGGAATCATTGCCTTGATTCTGATTCTGGTTTCCGCCATGATGACATCCATCACCATTGCCCGTGAGAAAGAGATGGGAACCATGGAAGTCCTTCTTATCTCACCTCTGCGCCCGACTCACATCATCATGGGAAAAGTCGCACCTTACATTGTGATCGCATTTATCAATGCCATCACCGTGATATTCATGGGATTCTTTGTATTCAAGGTGCCATTGGAAGGCAGCCTGGCGCTGCTGCTGATAGAAAGTCTGCTATACATTTTTATGTCCCTGAGTCTGGGAATTTTCATCTCTACCAAATCCAACAGCCAACAGGTAGCCATGTTTATTTCCATGTTTGCACTGATGCTTCCAACTGTCCTGCTTTCCGGCTTTATTTTCCCCATTGAAAACATGCCTGGTTGGTTACAAGCCATAACCTACATCATGCCTCCCCGCTATTTTATCGACATCGTAAAAAACATACTTCTGAAAGGAACAGGATTAGCTTTCGTGTGGAAAGAAACACTGGCCATACTTGGCTTTACCGTTCTATTCATTGCACTAAGCGTTAAAAATTTCAAAATCAGACTTGAATAAACCCCTGAACCCATGAGAACAATACTGATATTATTACGCAAAGAATTTATCATGATATTCCGGGATCGCACCATGCTCCCGATCATATTTGTAATGCCGCTGCTGCAATTACTGATACTGGTTAATGCAGCCACTTTCGACATGAAAAACATAAAAATGTTTATCATCGATAAAGACCATTCTGCTACCAGCCTGCGCCTTCAGAATAAATTCAGTGGATCTCCCTTTTTCAGAATAGAGGATCAATCTATGAATGTTGAAGGTGGACACAATAGCCTGCTGAAAGGTAATGCCGATGTTGTGCTGCACCTCGAAAATGGTTTTGAACACGATTTAATGACCGAAAAGCAGACAAAAGCACAACTACTGGTAAACGGCATTAATTCGCGCACTGCAGGACTTATTAACGCCTATACATCCAATGTGATTGCCGACTTCAACAAAAACGTAATAATCGATAATCTACATCTGAAAGGAGACCAGATGCTTCAGGTGAATATCAGCAGCTCCTTCTGGTTTAACCCCAGCCTGAACTATAAAAACTACATGGTTCCCGGCATACTCGTTATTCTTGTAACGATAATCGGCATGTTTCTAACAGCCTTGAACATTGTACGCGAGAAAGAACTGGGGACCATTGAACAGATAAACGTTACGCCCATCAAAAAACACCAGTTTGTGATTGGTAAATTGTTCCCGTTCTGGCTGATTGCATTATTCGAACTGGCATTTGGTCTTACACTGGGAAAGCTCATGTTTGACATTCCCATCGAAGGTAGTTTATTGGTGTTGTTTAGCTTTGCAGCCATTTACCTACTGGTGATTCTGGCGCTAGGCTTATTCATTTCAGTTTCAGCTAAAACCCAACAGCAGGTTATGTTTGTCACTTTTTTCTTCATGCTGGTATTCATACTGATGTCAGGATTGTTTACGCCAGAAAACAGCATGCCAATCTGGGCTCAGCGGGCCAATGCCATAAATCCACTGGCCTATTTTATGCGTGTAAACCGCATGGTACTGTTGAAAGGTTCCGGCTTCGCCGATATTGCCAATGAATTTATATCCATATCAGTATTTGCCTTGGTATCATTGAGCCTGGCCATCTGGAGATATCGTAAAACAAAGTAAGCGTAAAGTTTTTATACCATTCAGTAGTTTTTACTGTTTAAAATCCGAAAATTGAGAAACCTCCGTCCACTCCGATAACCTGCCCTGTGATAAAGCTTGCTGCCGGCATGCTAAGAAAAGCGGCCAGGTTCGCAACTTCATTCGGTTCGGCTATACGGCCCAGCGGAGTTCGTTCCAGCACTTGTGCCTTATAATCTTCATCTTCCATCAAGTGTTTCACCATGGGTGTGTTGGTATACCAAGGAGCCACCGCATTGACGCGAATATTATGTTCGGCAAGCTCCACAGCCATATTTCTGGTCATCTGGTTCATCGCCGCTTTGGAAATAGCATAAACTATACCAGTTCGCACATGTACAGAACCCGCTACTGATGAGATATTTACAATGCTTGCATCTTTTTTTCCTACCATCATTGGTGTTAATATTTGGCAAAGATGTAAAGCTGAACGGATATTGGTTTTCACAATTTCTTCATATTCCTGGCTGTTGTATTCATTAAATTGCTTACGGATATTCATACCGGCATTATTCACCAGAATATCAAGATCATTCCAGCATCTGTATATTTCACCAGCCAGTTTGCGGCGATAGTTTTCTTTGCCAATATCACACACAAAATAGTGTATCCGGTCTTTGAAACCCTCATTTTCTTTTTGTTGAATATAATTTTCAAGGTCTTCCTTTGTTCTTGCAACGATAAATATATCAGCACCAAGATTGAGGAATTCATCAGCAATAGCACGACCTATACCTTTAGTAGCCCCCGTAATAAGAGCTTTTTTACCTTTTAAACGCCATTCTTTAAACTTCATATTTTGGATTTTACTGGATTGGATACGTTAAATACCAATTACGCTCACCAGGATCGAAATTATCCACCTGTTCGTTGGTCCATAATGAATCCGGAACCGGATCAAGTTCTACAGTCAAAACGTTTGTCGTATCGTTCACACGTTCATATACCTTTAACCATTGAAAGGATAACCCTGGTTCCGGATTTTGTCCTGTCATTTGATCAATGTGAAAATTAACCATACTATCCGGAAAAATTATGCTGGTCATCCGCTCTTCACCTCCATCCTCTTCACTGATCTTATATTCCAGATACACTTGCTCGCCGCTGCGATTATCAAAATAATAGTTTGCATATCCCGCAGGCTCTTTAAAATCATTGTAACATGAAAAAAATGAACTTATCGTTAAAGATATTATAGTTATTATTATGATTTTATCTGTTTTTTTCATTGTGTATAAAAATAATGATTTTATAAAACTTTATCCTTTTCCCCGGGTTTTCTGTTTATTAATGCTGTAACTATAACTACCTGTTTTTCCAGGTTTCGAATCAGCTTTCTCGTTCTTCTTATATTGATAATTGATGCCGGATTTATTGGTTTGCCTTGGTAAATGAAAGTGAATTTTTGTTTTAAAATTTGATTTAACTCTTACCCCTTGTTTTCTTGTTTTTGCAAATGCGGCATTTTTTATTAATCGCAAAGCCTCCTCGTCACAGCCATACCCTAACCCTTTGATCACAGAAGCAGAAATAACTTTTCCCATATCATTGATCTGAAACTCAACCAATACATACCCTTCAATATGCTTTTTGATTGCTTCTTCGGGATAGCTTAGATTTTTGGAGATGTAAGTGCGAAAAGCTTCTTTACCTCCTGCAAAACCTGGTAAATCCAAAAAATCTTTATCTTTCTTTGATTTTTTCATAGCCTAAACAGCATATAAATCATACAAAACCCTGCTTATTAATATAACGGCGGAAGCCATCAATATAATACCCACTATTCTGTTGAACCAAATTAAAACCTTAGGTTTTAGATACTTCTTTATCTTATTACCTACAAAGCTTTTAATAATATCAGTTCCAAAGATAGTCATGATTGTACCAGAAAAAAAAGAAATCACAGTTTTGGATTCCAATCCGTAGTTAGCACTCACATAACTCATAATACCCATCCAGAAAATTATCAAAAATGGATTTGCAATATTTAAAAAATAGCCTTTTATGGTAAATGCTAAAGGATTTAAAGATTTTGATGGTTTAATACTATTATCAGCCATATTGTCATTTATTTGTTTTGCAGGTCTTTTAGTAAATGTAACCAAACCAAATATTGCCAGTATTATTCCACCAATTATTCCTACGATTAGTTGATTTTCCGGATTGCTGATCAGCTTTGAAATCCCCATATAGCTAAGTGCAATTATAGATATGTCGCTTAAAGCAATTCCAACAGCCATAAAAAATCCGGCTTTAAATCCCCTGCTAACACTTGTTTGTAACAGTGAAAAAAATGCAGGCCCCAGAGAAACAGCGACCAACAGACCAAACAAAACTCCTTGCAGTAATGGCTGCATATCTAAAATACAAATGATTATAATTGATTGCCAAAATTATAAAATTTATCATAGCTGTTTTTCAAGAAGCTCGTGTATATCTTAGCTTATTTTATTCTTTATAGACTTTTTATTTGACTTCATGAAATGGATTATTATTTTTACACTAAAATTAAATCCTATGGCACAGTGGTTTAAAATTATGCTTTGGTCTTTAGTATCTTTCATTATTCTAATAATGATCATTTTGATAATTTTTCTTACTCACGCTCATGTTAATGATTTTAATCCTGAGCAATCGGAGCTTATCACAGCACCTTCAGATTCTGTGGAATACCTGTCAGAAAAACAATATTTTACTATATTAAGCTGGAATATTGGTTATGCAGGCCTGGGAAGCGATATGGATTTTTTCTATGATGGTGGTGATCGTGTACGCCCGGAACTGGAAGAGTTTAAAAAATACAGTAAAAATATTTACAGGCAAATATCCTCATTCAATGCAATGGATATTATCCTTCTTCAGGAAGTTGATATTCACTCCCGAAGGAGTTTTTACAACAATGAAGCCATGCATATTTGTGAAATATTACCCCAATACCATAGCTTTTTTGCTGTTAATTACAAAGTGCCTTTTGTTCCTTTGCCTATATTTAATCCTTTAGGACAAGTACACAGCGGAATACAAACTTTAAGCAAAGCAAAACCTATTATCGCAGAAAAAAGATATTATCCTTCCTCTTATTCCTGGCCATACAAATTATTTATGCTTGACAGAGCTTATTTAAAAACAGTTTATAAACTCCATGGCAGAAATAATCTAATCGTTTATAATACACACAATTCGGCATTTGATGATGGTGAACTAAGAAATATTGAATTTCGCACTATAAAAAACGACATGTTGAATGAATATTTGCGGGGTAATTATGTAGTAGCAGGAGGTGACTGGAACCAAAATCCACCAACATACACACCCGGTGATGATCCAGAAAACTATAATTTATCAATTATTGAACCTCGCTTGGATCAAGATGCTTTTCCTGCAAACTGGAAATGGGCTTATGAAAAAAAGAAACCTACCAACAGGAGTAATGATAAACCATATGTGAAAGGAGAAAACAGCACTACGATCATCGATTATTTCCTAGTTTCGCCAAATATGAATATCGATACTGTAATAACTCAAGGTCTGGGATTTGAGAATTCTGATCATAATCCGGTATTTCTGAAAATATCAATCCCGGAAACAGCTTCGGATACTTTAAATTTAATCTCTGAATAGCTCAGATGCAAGTCCATCTGCATATAAAAACCCCAGTGGTGTAAGGATTAACTTATTGTTTTTGAATTTGATCTTATCCGGCTGTTGAATTTGCTGAACCGCTTTTCTCAAATCATTATGCCACTCTGCACCAAACTTACGTGCTACTTCCTGCATATCAATTCCCCATTGTGTTCTTAATCTGAGCATAATAAATTCATTAAATTTTTGCACAAGGCTCAATATTTCTACTTCCTCTCGTAATTTATTCTGTTTAATAGTATCTATATATTTTTGAACCGAGTTCGCATTCCATCTCCTGCTGTATCCATCATATGAATGAGCCGAAGGTCCAAGACCCAGATATGGCTCCTGAAACCAATAACTGGTATTATGTTTTGAATACTTCCCCGCTATAGCAAAATTCGATATTTCGTAATGTTCAAAACCTGTCTTTGTTAAAAGTTTTGATACTCTTAAAAAATGGGAGGATAATACCGCCTCATCAGTTTCTGGTTTTATTTTCTTTTTTATTTGAACCTGGAGAGCTGTCCCGGGCTCAACAGTCAATGCATACGCTGAAATATGATTTACCGGATATTCTGTTAACCAATTTAAATTTTGTTCCACCATTAATTCTGTCTGTCCGGGTATTCCATAGATCAAATCTGCATTAATATTATCATATCCGGATTGAATTATTGCATTCATAACCTCAGGGATACGCTCTGCTTTATGAACTCTTTCCAGATATGCCAGGTCCTGCTCAAAAAATGATTGTATCCCAATACTTATTCTGTTAATACCAATTTTTTTTAATTCCGACAAATAATTAATATCCAAATCATCCGGATTTGCTTCAAAAGTAATTTCCACATCAGGCGAAACATCAAACTCATTGTAAACAGATTTTAATATTTTATTTATATCACTAACTGGTAAAACAGATGGGGTTCCACCACCAAAGTAAATGCTGTTAATTTCTTCTGATAGAAATGATTTTCTTAAATCTAATTCTGTTAAGATCATATCTGCTATAACATTACGATATGTTGCAGATGCCGTTGAATAAAAATTACAATAAGAACATTTATGTCGACAATACGGAATATGAATATATATACCTGCCATAATTATTTCTTCATTTTTTCAATCACCTGCCCTGAAGATGCCTCCAGATAATGCGTTGCCATATCTGCAACAAGACAGGAATGGACAGGAATAACGCTGACTGTGTCTCCTGCTTTTAAGTTTCGGCCCACACCCGGATATAATTTAACCACCCCATGTTCCTGTGATAATGATTTCAAATATCCCAAATCCGTATTATTAGCTTCACTATTTCTTGTAACCAATCCAAAAACAGGATAACCGTCTGAAGCCATAATTGATTCTTTGGAAAAATGAACTGCTCCGCCATGTATTATTGCTTCATTCCTTTCAGGATAAACGGCCACAACAGGGCATTTAACGTATATTGCAATATCATCCCGTAAACAAGTTCCTAATTGGTTTTGCATCCAGTCATAAAACACAAAATTACCAGGCCTTAATTCATCAATGTATTGAAAATCCTCCATTAGTGATATTGAAGGTGTATCTCCATACGAGATATTCACGTTACCTGTTAATAATTTAAGTTTCTGGAAATATTCCATATTCCTGTAATGGATAGTTTTTATCTGCTTCGTATCTTGTGCATGATACGTTTCCCCTGCGTGGACAGCAAATCCGGAAAACCGGTGGATCGTGTTTTTCTTTATTTCAGAAATAGTTTTTTGTATCAGATCAATATCTTCCATATTTAATCCGGATCTGTTTTGTCCAGTGTTTATTTCAATCCGGATATTAACCGGATTTATGATTTTTTTAAAATATTGGATCACGGACACATCAGACAAAAACAATTCCAGCTTAATTTTTGATGCAAGCCATTCATAATCCTCGCACAAAGCAGGGTTCATGGGAAAAGCGAGCATAATGTCATTCCAGCCGTTTTTAGCAAAATACCAGGCCATAGATAAGGAAGAAACAGCACAAAATTTCACATTTTCCGCCTTAAACCATTTACCAATTACTGCAGACTGGTGTGTTTTGAAGTGAGGTCGAAATTGTTTATTCTGCTGTTTTATTTTTTTATGGATTGTGCGGATATTTTTCCTTACAATCGATTCATTAATATAAACAGTAGGTTCTTTTATCATAAACTATTTATTCAAAACAATTCTGAAAGTTGTCCCTTGCCCTAATATAGAGCTTTTAATAAAAATCCGGCCTTTATGGTAGTCTTTTATGATCCTTCTGGCCAGTGAAAGGCCTAATCCCCAGCCACGTTCTTTGCTCGTATAACCCGGATTAAAAACAGATTTAAATTTATTTTTAGGTAACCCTTTGCCGGTATCTGTTAAATCAATAAAAACCTGTTTATCTGATTCAAATACATCAACGATAATACTCCCGGAGCTATCAATGGCATCCACAGCATTTTTAGACAAGTTTTCAATTACCCATGTAAACAAATGTTTATTGATACGAACTTCAATTTTTCTGTTTTGAGGCCGGTTTACTTTGTAATAAATTTTACGTGATGTCCTTTTCCTCATGTATTCGATAGTTTCTTCAATTATCGGAACAACGTCTTGTTTGACCAGACTGGCTTCACTTCCGATTTTTGAGAAACGATCAGTAATCATATCCAATCGTTCAATGTCTTTAGAAAGTTCGTTGACAATTTCCGGTTCAACTTCTTTTACTCTTAATAATTCCAACCATGCAAGCATAGAGGACAAAGGAGTACCAAGTTGGTGGGCTGTTTCTTTGGCCAGGCCAACCCAAACCTGATTTTGTTCCGATCTTCGGGCAATACTGAACAGGATATAGGCTACAAACAAAAATAATCCTATGATCCCAAACTGAACAAAAGGATAGTACCTTAACTGTTTCAGTAAAAATGAATCTTTGTAGAAAATATATTGTTTTCCTTTATCTACTAATTCAATAACGATAGGCTCATTTTCAACTTCCATTTCTTTGATCAGATTTGAAACATAGGTGCTGTCCCGTATCTTAGCTGAATCAACATTACCCCATGCCATAACCTCTTTTCGGGTGGAGTCTGTAATAATTACCGGAGATGTTGAAGAGTAGTTTTTCACGACATCATCGAAAAAAGACTGTGTTAAATCATCCAAAACAGCACGCAGTTTGGAGTAAAGCCTCGACTCCTTGTAATAAATAATCTGGCCGTAGGTATCTTTGATTGGAGGATAACGGGTGAACTCTTCCTTTAGCTTACCTTTCATAACTTTTACAGTATCGGTACTAAAGTTAACATTTGCAGTGGTTTCTATCGTATCCTGTTGATCAGTAAGAACAACAGGAATGTTTTCATTATTGGATATAATATCCACATATAATGTCAGGTCTTCGTCATTTCCCGCATTTATAAGTTTTCTGTTGGCTCTGGCCCATATTTCAACACGCCTCCGTTCTTCTTTACTTATTTCCGCAAAAAACATCTCTGTTGTATTTACCAATTCTGCCTTCCGTTGAATTGCATTTGCCCATATGCGTATCCGGTTTCGCTCCTCTTCTGCTATTTTACGAACAAGCGTATTGGTAAACCACAACGAAACCCCTATAATTGTCATCCCGATTATAAGAAGGACAATTTTCCACTGACGTTTATGCGTATAAACAGATTGTATCAATTATTCATCCTCCCATTCTATAATAAACTCACCCTCTTCCTGCTTTTCAATTCGTTCTTTTCGCTTTTCTTTTTCTTTTCTTTTTTTCTCTCTCCTGATTTCCCGCTCGGTTTTGGGTTTTTGTTTTATTGTAGTATCTCCCCTGAATAAACCAAGCTCTTCATGCATAACTTGTTTTAATTCTATTTTCTCATTTTTTAGGTCTTTTTGAAGTTTTTGTTTTAACCCTTTAGTATCATATTCAAATTTTGGATTATCTGTAGTTCCAAAAACTTTTAAAAAAATTGTTGTTCTTCCCAATCCGTCATCTTCAATACGACCAAATTCAACATTCTCTTTTTTGTTCTTTCTGGCTTTTCTTGATAATATCTCTGAAAGCAGTATTTCCAGATAATATTCTATTTCATTATTAAATGTATGCTTACCTGCCAGTTTTATATTTACTGCATTGGAATTAATCTCCATTTTAGGTATAATAATCTGCTTATTATTAACCTTTATGGTATTTTCCATTCTTCCAAATTTAACTTCTGACAGATTATCTACACGGACAAATTTCGACAAATCCATCAACGGTTCATAATTTGTTAATTTCCCATTCGTTAACACAATTTCTGCGTTGGCTTTAAAAGTTTTACTTACAGGCTTTAACTCCTTGTTCAGTTTTGAACTAAACTCGAAATTTGAAGTCAGATTTCCCGAAATATTTTCATGTGTCAGATTATCCTGATTGAAGTTTTCCAATTGATAAAAAGCCTGTTCCATTTTTACATCCTTCAGGTAAGCATTTCCGGTGAGCTTAAAAATATTCTTATCCTGCCCGTTTAGTATCCCTTTTGCCCTTATCCGGCCTCCCATACCATCAAAATTCAGATTATTCAAATACAGGATTTGATTTCGTAGCTGCGCTCTGCCTGTAAGACCCTCCCCGTGAAAATTTCTGAAATCCAGTTCTTTAACACTAACATCAAAGTCAAAAGATATATTGGAAGGAAAATTCAGCTTATATCCTTTGTCTTTTTTAGCTTTTTCATCTTTTGAAAGTAATTCATCCAGTGATAAATAATGTGAAGAAAAATCCGCTATTATTCGCAATTCTTGATCTTTGAAAAAGATAAAAGGGAAAAGATTATCAAAATATCCTTTTATGGAAAAGTCATTTTTTTTATTTATTTTTCCATTTAGTTTATTAATGACTGCATCCTTGTTATTGAAGGATATATCACCATTCATGTTTCTAAAAACAGATGATCCATCCTTCATCTTAAAAGCCAGGTTTGTAAGCTTTAATATTCCTGTTGATTTACCATCTGAAAAATCTTCCGGTTTAAAATTATTAATATCATCCGGTTCAAATAAAAACTCCATATTTGTTTCCATTGTACCTTCCAGTATTTCAAATTGATCCAGCCCGGCAAATTCTTTTAACTTTTCAATATCTATCTTTGCATTGGTCACTAGTTTAAGTGATGGATTTTCCGGGTTGATCAATTTAAAAGAGCCATCAAATCTTTGATTCTCAAAATATCCTGATATGTTATCCAGTATTAATTTTGTTGTTTCTGATTTTTTCTTTTCCCCGTTGGTGAAATATCCTTCCATTTGAAGTTCTTCGATTTTTGTTCCCGACTTTTTATGTCTTAATTTTGCATTTGTAACACCAAAAGAAGCTTCTATGTGAGGAGTATAATTATTCCCGTATGGACCATTGACATCAATTGTTAAATAGGGCTTTCCTTTTATTGTGTATGGCTTAGTATGTTCATTATATTTTTCGGGTATGTCTTTTAACAGTTTTTCGATATCCAATTTCTGGCTGATCAGATTCAAATTCATTTTCTTTTTATCACCATAAAATACTTTTCCTTTAATTTCAAGGGGGACGGCATTAAACTTTATTTCACCATGCGACATGGAAAAAACTTCATTTCCTGTTGAAACCTGCATTATAAGGTCTGCATATATCTTATCATCACTGGCCCATATATTATCATTGGATTTATAATGATCAAGATGGAAATCTCCAAAGACTGATAATTTGTAATCATTATCACTAAAACTTCCTTTCGCTGAGGCATTTTCTATTTTCATTGAAAGTGAATTCCCCGACTGTAGATTGTCGTATCTGGCTTTAATTTCATTAAAAAGTATCTTATCCAATTCCAGGGATAATTGTTTTCCGGTGGAATCTGGTTGTGATTTAAAAACATTTAAATAATTGGATTTTCCATATTGATTGGTTCTGAGAAACAGATTCCCTTTAGAAAGTTCAATGCTTTTGAGAGTATAGTCTTTTTTAATAAGAGATAATATGTTAAATTTAAAATATATCTTTTCTATATCCAGCATCAGGGAATCGGCAAAAAGCGGATCATCCATCCTGGTATTTTTAAAAACAACAGAAGCATATGGGAAAGTCCGTAAAACAGTGAAATCTACATCAGTATAGATATTTGGTTTTATCAGATTAGAAATTTCTGTTTTAATAATGCCTTTGACAATATCTTTATATCGATATTTTAGAAAAACGCCTGCAGAACCTACTAAAATCAATAAAATCAATATTATGATTATCAGTTTTCGCCAGGTAGAACGTTTTGGTTTTTTTTTCATGATATAGCAATCTGTTATATTAACTTCTCAGTATTTTATTTATTATAACATTTTCAGATAACTGATTTCCTTTATTGTAAGGTGTCTCCATCTTCCTCTAGGTAAATCTTTTTTTGTTAGTCCGGCAAATTGTGTCCGGTCGAGTCTTTTCACATTATATCCCAGATGCTCAAAAATTCTACGAACAATCCTGTTTCTGCCGGAATGAATTTCAATACCAACCATTGATTTATCTTCCTTAGGATTTATCCAGGCTACGGCATCAGCTTGAGCAAACCCATCTTCCAGTTGCAGTCCCTGTGTAATATCCAATAAATGCGTTTTGGTTACCGGTTTATCCAGATGAACTTCATATATTTTCCGAATCTTAGAAGAAGGATGCGTCAGTTTATCAGCCATATTTCCGTCATTTGTAAGTAATAAAAGGCCCGTAGTGTTCCTATCCAGGCGGCCCACCGGCATTATTCGTTCATTGCAGGCTTTTTCAGTAATATCAGCAACTGTCTTTCTTCCTTCAGGATCATCCATTGTTGTTATAATATCTTTTGGCTTGTTTAATAAAACATATCGCAATTTTTCCGGTTTTAGCAATTGTTTTCCAAATTCAACTTTATCATTCCTTTTTATCCGTGTCCCCAAATCCCTTACACCTTTTCCATTAACTTTTATTTTTCCTTCTGTTATGAGTTTATCAGCCTCTCGCCTGGAACATAATCCTGAGTTGGAAATATACTTGTTCAACCTTATAAAATCTTTCTCCTCAGATTTTTTTATATGTGATTTCCCTTTTTGTCTTTTCATACTTCAAAAGATAAATTCTATATTTATATTTGTTGATAATTTCAACTTTCTACAAAGATATAAAACCTTGTTTTCTGATGTTAAAAACACTCGAGCTAAACAAAATAAAAGCAATATTATTTAACCTCAGGAATTTGTGGAAAAACTTGAAATACTTTCTGTTTTTAATTATCTTGAAGCCCTGCGCAAAGAAAAAACAATTAATATAAAATAATGATTAATAATAAAAAAAGATCACAGTCATAAAGAAAGGAAAGGAAAAGAAATGTCAGAAGAAAAACTCATTACGTTAGCAAAGTTATCAAATCCCAGGGCTCAACTGTTAAAAGCAAAATTAGCCAATGAAAATGTAGAAGCATTTTTAACGAATTTAAATCAAATCCAGGGCTCAATACCAGCTGCCAATATCAAAATAAAAGAGAAAGATATGCCGGCTGCTATGCGTATTATTCGTGAATTGGAGCATGAATATGGCCCGGACGAGGTTGAAGAATTTGAAAAAGAAGATATGGACAGAATATTGATACCCGTTGATTTTTCTGGAGTTTCTGTAAAAGCAGCACGGTTTGCTATTACGCTGGCCAGAAAAATTGATGCTGATATCAGGCTGTTGCATACTTATTTCAATCCTGCTATTGGCACTGTCCCTTTTAATGAGACAGCAACCTATCAAGACGCAATGTCTTCATATTTACGTGATATTCACGTTAAAGCAAAAACCCGTTTAGTAGAACTTACAAATGATTTAAAAAAGGAAGTAAAAGACCGCAAAATTGAACACGTTGATGTTGATTATTTTCTGACTATGGGCGATCCTGCGTCTGAAATTTTACATGTCAGCAAGCGGTATAATCCCAATGTAATCATCATGCCAATCCGGCACCAGGATGGAGCTGAAAACAGTCTTATCAGTTCAGTAACAGCAAATGTTATAGACTCTGCAAAACATCCTGTACTGGCCATTCCCGAACAGTTTATTAAACCAAGCATCAGTGAAATCAAAAATATTCTCTACATCACCAATTACGACAAACGTGAACTTAAGTCTATCAAAAACCTGATGCGCCTGATTGCCCCACTGGATGGTGCAAAAGTTCATGTCTTACACATTTGTGATGAAGAACCATCAAAAGCAGAGAACTATCAGCTACAAATGCTGGAAGAATTTTTCAACCGTTATAATAAGATCGAATTTACAGGTAATAACTTGGTTTGCAAAGGTAAAAAAGCCATTGATCAAATCAATACTTACATTGCCGATAACGATATTGATATCATATCTCTTGTTACGCACAAGCGTAGTCTGATCAGCCGGCTGTTATATCCCAGTATGGCACGAAGGCTTGTATTTCATAGTAAAACACCATTACTGGTTTTCCCGTCTGAGCAGAAAGATTGATCAGAGTTCTACAAAGTTGGAGCAAATGCATCTTCGATGTGGTTGATATCCTTTCCTTTGGAATTTACAATAATTCCAATCACATCGAAGCGTGCTTCTTTTTCAACGTTATATCGTTCAATATACGTATTTGCTGCTTTAATGATAAAGCGCTGTTTTTGTCGCTTTATAAAAGCTTCTGGCCTACCATAAAATGCTGATGCTCTGGTTTTAACTTCTACAAATACGATTTGATCATCTTTCTCGGCTATGATATCTACTTCTTCCTTTCCAAATGACCAATTGCGCTCCAGTATCTTATATCCTTTTTCCGCCAGATATTCCGAAGCTAA
>JAIPAE010000038.1 GCA_021740245.1 Bacteroidales bacterium
CACAGCATAAAGTATTGCCTTTTTACACTCTTAAAAAAATTGGAAATACGGCGATCTTTCAGGGAAATCAAAAGAAAAGAAATTACTTTGAAGGATGGTATTTTAAAATGGTTTCAGAAGACGGTTCTGACATCATCAGTGTAATTCCCGGAATATCATTATCAAAAGATGGCAGGGAAAAACACGCCTTTGTGCAACTAATCAACGGGGTTACAGCTCAAACAAGCTATTATTCATTTCCTGTTGAGGAATTTTCTTTTTCAAAAGAACAGTTTGAAATAAAAATAGGAAATAATTATTTCTCAAAAGATAGGATTATCCTTGATTTAAAGGATAGTAGTTCCCATTTATCCGGTAAAGTAGAAATGTTTGGTAGTGTTGACTATGTATCCGGCAGATTGATGTATCCCGGAATAATGGGTTGGTACCGCTTTGTTCCTTTTATGGAGTGTTATCACGGAGTGGTAAGTGTAACAAACAGCTTAAAAGGAGAACTGATTATCAACGGCAAAGAATATGATTTTAACAGCGGGAAAGGTTACATTGAGAAGGATTGGGGTTCAAGTATGCCTTCGTCCTGGATATGGATGCAAAGCAATCATTTTAGCAACACGAAAACTTCCTTTATGCTATCCATTGCAGATATTCCCTGGAGAGGAAAATCTTTTACCGGATTTTTAGGTTTTTTATATCGTGACAATCAGTTCTATCACTTTGCTACTTATCGCAATACAAACCTGCAACTGGAAGTCTGTGATTCGAATATGGTGAAGATAAAAATAGAAAATAGGAAAAACGATTTTACAATTACTGCAAAATCAAATAGTACGGGTTTGCTCAAAGCCCCGTCTGAAGGCGCTATGGATCGAAGAATTGCAGAAAGCATTGATGCCGTAATAAATATAACGATGAAGGATAAAAAGGGAAATATTATTTTCTCGGACAGTACAAATATCGCCGGACTTGAAATGGTGGGGGAATACAAAAAATTAAAGGAATTATTAAAATAAGGTTTACCCTGTACAAAAAAGAGTTTTAGTTATTTGGATTGAACCACTTATGAACAATGAAGAATATTTATTTGTTTGGTTTCTTACTAAAGTTGTAGACTAAAACATACAAAAGTAAAATACCATTTTGTATAATCTGAAATTGCAAAACAAAAACAAATAGAAACCCTTAAAAAATAAACATATGAACAAACATTACATTCTTATTGTGACATTATTACTGTCAGCTTCATTCGCATTTGGCCAGACCATATGGGACGGTCCGGATATGACCTTTACCAAAGCAGATAACGCAGACTACACACTCAGTGCAAATCAGGATAGTATAACATCAAATGTTATTATTACACGTGCGAATTCCGGTTCAATCTTTAATATTGCTCAGGAAAATTCGGCCAGCAACAACTCCCCTGTTGACACCGAGTGGGCTATAGGTACAACTGCGGATATCAACTCACTGACGTTTTCCTCTTTTCGTTCTATTACTAGTGGAGGAGGCGGTTCAATACAGCTGAATCATCCAATGGTACTCCATCTGATAACAGACGATATATTCATTGATGTTCAGTTTACCTCCTGGACTTCCGGACAAAACGGCGGTGGTTTTGAATACGTAAGGTCAACACAGCCCACTACAGGAATTAGTGAAGAACAAAACAAGGAAATTACATTATTTCCCAATCCCGCTTCTGATATTATACGAATCGAAGGCATGGATACATCCGCACGGGTTTTTATTCATGATGTCACAGGTCGCCGGGTTATTGATATTGACGAGTATAAGGGTGAAAAGATAGATTTATTAAACCTTCAGCCCGGAATTTACTTTGTCAAAATAGATAATCTTTCACCCATGAAAATTATCAAAAGCTAAATCGCAGGTGATTATAGCTTATATTAGAAATTTCATAAAGGGCTGCTTTGTAGTCCTTTTTTTATATGTCTTTATTTCGATAACCAATCCCATTTGTCCTTTATTCCCATCCGGATATTAGTTCTACGTAAAACCGGAATTGCAAATTCAGCGAATTGTTGAGCACATCATTGCACCCATCATTGTTTCCAAACAAATAAATTCCTGACGAATGGAAACCGCTGTTTACCTATGATTTTTTGTAAAATAACATTGGCCGGCAATATTTTTTATATTTTTACATAACAAATCCAGGCCATGATCAGCCGGTTAGCGAAAACAGACAGTCGCATTACATCTGAATGGGATACATTGCAGTCGCAAATTGCGGCCGCTAATCACAGCAGGAGCGGAAAAAATTGAGCAGTTACAGTTTCACGAAAACGGTTGATGAAGGAGGTGTTTCCGAATAACATGAATGTATGATGGGAAAACATTACAACAAAGAAAACAGACGAAAAAACATGCGTTTACAGGGGTATGATTATTCCCGTGCCGGTTTGTATTTTCTGACCGTTGTTGTGCAAAACCGTTTGCATTTGTTTGGCGAAATCCACCGGGGCGGGCCTGCGGTACCATCCAAATTGTTTTTGAACGATGCCGGTAGTATGGTTGAAAAATGGTATCATGAAATTGAAAACAAATTTCCCGATAAACGTTGCCACGTTTTTTGGAATCCGGCGGATTTCATTCTGTGGGATTTTTTATACCTTTACCAAACAATTCCAATCCGTGAAAAGAAACAGAACCGGAGGTGGTTTTTAGAGGAGTTATCGGTAGAAGTTATATAATACTCCCAAAAACCCAACCAACCCCCACAACCCAACTCCCTTCATTTTTCTTGTTTCCAATACCCTTCTACGTCGTATAAACAGAGTTAAACAGCACATAGTCTGTGGTGAGGTCGGAACCCCAGCCGGTTGCATGGGCTTTGCCGGCTTTCAGGTCCATAATGATCTTCAGGTCAGGTTCGCGAAGCAGTTTCTTCATGGCGTTGCGGTTGATGTCTGCCGGCTTACCGTCTTCTAATACTTTCACCTGATTTTGTGCACTGCCGATATACAGATCGGCTTTTTCATAATCAAAAGCGACACCGGCATTTCCGGCGGCACCCACAATCCGTCCCCAGTTCGGGTCGCGCCCATACATGGCTGTCTTCACCAGCGTGGAATCCGAGATGGCACGGATAAGCTTTTTGGCTACATCTTTCCTTTTGGCATTCTTAACCACATATTCTATGAATTTGGAAGCCCCTTCACCGTCACTGACAATTAGCTTGGCCAGGTGGGTCATCAGCTCCATAAGTTTTTCGCGGAAAACAGTGTAGGCCTCATCCTTTTTGCTGGTGATTTTATCATTTTCAGCCATTCCGTTGGCCATAACCACCACCATATCGTTGGTGGAGGTGTCTCCGTCAACGGTGATCATGTTGAAGGTTTCATCCACACATTCTTTGGTCAGGGCCTGCAATAATTTGTTGTCGATATTGATGTCGGTAACAATAAAGCTGAGCATAGTGGCCATATTGGGATGGATCATGCCTGAGCCTTTTGCTATTCCGGCCAGGTTAATTTCATAGCCGTCAGCCGGAAATTCCAGAAATCCTTCTTTGGCAAAAGTGTCGGTAGTAAGGATAGCGTTAGCAGCAAAAGAACCGGCTGCATGTTTTTTCGAAAGTTTGGGCAGATTTTGCTTTAATCCTTCTACGATTTCATCAGTAGGAAAAGGTTCCCCGATGATACCTGTTGAAGCCACCACAACATCAGAAGCTTTAATGCCCAGTGTTTCCGCTGTAGTATCAGCCATGGCCTGCGCTCCCCGGGCGCCTTGTTCTCCGGTACAGGCATTGGCATTACCTGCATTGCAAACGATTATCTGTGCTGACTGATCTTTGAGATGCTTTTTTGTCAGTTTCACGGGTTCAGCAACAACCTTGTTTTGTGTAAAAACGGCTGCAGTAGCTGCGGGAACCTCTGAATAAATGAGTGATAAGTCTCTTCTCAGACTCTTTACGCCGGTATGAGCTCCCCAACATTTTATTCCTCTTACATTTGTTATGTTCTTATTCATTGTCATAAATTTTATTACGGTTGAAGCGGAATAATATGTAATCCGCTGGTTTCATCTAAATTAAAAATAATATTCATATTTTGTATTGCCTGCCCGGCAGCGCCTTTCACAAGGTTGTCGATAGCACTCAGGGCCAAGATGCGATTTGTTCGTTCATCATAAGTAACATGGATATCACATAAATTGGTTCCCCGCACAAATTTAAGTTCAGGAACTTGTGAGCGCAAGCGAATAAAGGGTTGTCCCTTGTAAAACTGCCTGTATCTTTCATTAAGCATAGCTTCCGTAATTTTCATTTTCGGTCTGGCATAAGCTGTCACTAAAATACCGCGGTCAACCGGAAGGATGTGCGGCGTGAATTGCACTGTGGCTTTTTCTTTTCCCGAGTCTGACAGAGTTTCTTCAATTTCAATGGTATGGCGATGGGATTTTAGCCCGTAAGCCTTGAAGTTATCATTTACATTGGCAAAATGTGTAGTAGGGCTGCTTTTGATGCCGGCGCCCGTAGTACCTGTTTTAGCATCTACAATAATGCTGTCTGTTTCCACCATATTGTTTGCCAGCAATGGCGCTAAGGCCAAAATTCCCGCTGTAGGAAAGCATCCCGGGTTTGCAACGATCTTAGAACCTTTTATCTTTTCTTTGTACAACTCCGGAAGTCCATAGGGAACCTCAGGCACCAGCTCCGGCGTATCATGAACTTTGTCATACCATTGCTGATAAACTTCTGCAGAACTCAATCTGTAGTCTCCGGAAAGGTCAATAATCTTAAAATCCTTATCTTTCCATTTTTTGACAAACTCCATGGCTACGCGATGGGGGAGAGCCAGAAAACAAACATCCGGATTTACCGTATCAATATCATTAGCAGTACGTAATTTCAGGTCACAGATGTTTTTAAATTGCGGGTGGACATCTGAAAATAATTCTCCCTTTCGGGACTCAGATGTAATCATAGAAATTTCCACATCAGGATGTTTAAGCAACAAACTCACAAGCTCGGAACCTGTATAGCCTGTTGCTCCAATAATTGCAGCTTTTATCATGATTTATTTATGATTTCGGTGATGGATAATTTAATGACTTCTATCAGCTTCTCGATTTCATCTTCACTGATAATCAGTGGTGGAACCAATCGTAATACATTTCCTGCTGTTGCATTAGCGACAACGCCATTTTCAAGCATTGTCATAACCAGAGGTTTGGCTTCAAAGTCAAGTTCAATTCCCAGCATAAGGCCTAATCCACGAACTTCTCGTATTTCGCCGAATTCTTTTTGCATGTCTTTCAGGCGTGCTTTCAGTAATTCCCCTTTCATAATAACATTTTTAAGGAAACCGGGTTTTTGCATTTCATCCAATACGGTAAGTGCCACAGCGCTGGCCAGTGGATTCCCGCCAAATGTTGTACCATGGTCGCCATAATTAATGGCATCGCTGATTTTTTTATTGCTGATAATGGCGCCGATTGGTATGCCGTTGCCCAGGGCTTTAGCTAATGTGATAATGTCGGGTTGTACATCAAAATGCTCTTTGGCAAAGAGCTGTCCGGTACGTCCCATTCCGCATTGTATTTCATCGAATATCAGGATGATATTGTTTGCGTCGCAAAGTTCACGTACTTTGTGGAGGTATTCACGTTGAGCAACATGAATACCGCCTTCGCCCTGCACAGGTTCCAGTACTATCGCGGCGATATCATCCGAAATAATTTTCTTCAGGGCATCAATATCATTGAAAGGCACCTGCACAAATCCTTCAGGCATTGGGCCGAAGCCTTCCTGCTTTTCGGGAGCAGACGAGGCTACTGCTGCCATAGTTCTGCCATGAAAGGAGTTATGCATGGAAATGATCCCGCCGCCGCGGTTATGTTCATAGGCATACTTGCGAGCCAGTTTAACGGCTCCTTCAAATGATTCTGTACCACTATTGGAAAGAAAGACATGGTCTAAACCGGAGGACTCCGCTAATCTGCGGGCAAGTTTTACCTGGGGTTCGGTTACAAAAAAGTTGGATACATGCAGCAAGCGGGCAGCCTGTTCAGTTATAGTAGCTGCAATTCCCGTGTGTGTATGCCCCAGACTGGTTACAGCTATTCCTGCCAATGCATCCAGGTATTCGTTACCATCTACATCCCATAGTTTACATCCTTTACCTGATGCAAATGCCAGGGGCAGACGTTTGTATGTAGGTAAATAATATTCCTGATCCAGCTTGCTTAGCCGGTCAGATTGATCAGTGTTTTGAGATAATTGTTGTTCCGACATGTTTATTGTGTATTATTTTTTGAGTTACTAATTCGGGTTTGGTTCCATTGATGATACCTGCTTTTTTGGCGCCTTGTTCAAGAGCTATAATGCAGGCTTCTATTTTTGGTATCATACCACCCTGTATGCTGTTGCCAAACATTCTTTTTGCATTATCAATACTTAATTCCCTAATTAGCGAACCGGGATCATTTAAGTCCTGCCGCAAGCCATCAATATCGGTTAAAACCAGGAAATGATCCACCTTCAATGCACCGGCAAGATGCCCGGCCAGCATATCGGCGTTGATGTTGTAATCGTTTCCTTTGTCATCGGTACCTATACAGGTTATTACCGGTGTGATATCATTTTTCAAAAGCAGTTCAGGGAGGGTTGTGTTTATGTTTTCCACATCGCCGACATGGCCCAGACTTACTTTTATTTTGTTTCCCTGTTCATCCGTGGTTTTATGGAAGCGCTCTTTTACTGATACCATTGCGGCATCTTTTCCTGATAGTCCGGCTGCTTTACTTCCTAATGCATTGAAGATGGATATCAAGCGGCCGTTGACCTGGCCCTTTAAAGCCATCTCAACATGAATCAATGCTTCTGCAGAGGTTTTACGCTGGCCCCCGATAAATTCACTATGTAGGCCTGCTTTTTCTAACTGCCTGGCAATAAACGGGCCACCGCCATGAACCAAAATGGTCTGATGACCATTTTGCTTCAGTTGAACAATTTGTTCAATGATCTGGTAACGCAAATCATCATTAACCATTGCATTACCGCCGTATTTAATTAATATACGTTGCATTTGTTCGTGTTTGTATCTTATTCTGTTGTTTGGCCTTATTTGTATCCTGCAAATGTTTGTATATCACTATAAACCAGTTAGTCAAATTAATGAATAATAATTCATACGACCTAAACAGGAGACAATAATGGCTATTTTGATTATCAGTGAAATAAATTGGGTGATATGTCTGAAATGAGTCTTCTTCTGAATCCATTTGCTGTTGCAAAATTAAAAAATCTATCCTCATAAAAAAGTTTTATAAAGATTTGTTTTGGATATACTGATTTGATCAAATCACTTGCAATCCTAATAAAAAGACAATCAGTAACAAAATATGTTTTAAAAAAATGAATATTTTTATCATTTACCGTAAAAATCAACAGAATTCCGTTTTTTTTCTTTTGTTTAAACTCCACTCCAGCTATATTTTTTCCAAACAGCCGGATATTTTAGTGCAATGTACCATCATGCAAACCACAGAAAAGGCTATACTTTATTTCTTCTGTATCATTTTATTCTTTGATGATCAACTGATTGATTGTGTTTTGTTTTGTTTCCAGACGAAGCAACAAAACACCGGGGGCCAGATCGCTGATGTTTAGTTTAGGTTGTTGTTTCTTTGGTGTCACACTTTTTATAAGTTGTCCCTGTGCATTAAACACGTCAATGTTTAATACTTGACCAGAATTACTCTTAATGTTTATGTAACCGGATGAAGGATTGGGGAAAATTCTGAGTTCTTCATGTTTGGTGCTTTCAATCCCGGTAACGACATTTATAAAACTTTTCTTCACGATAGTATCGCCACCGGTTGAATTCCATGCCATGAGGGATACGTTGTATGTGCCCGGATTAGTGTACACATGTGAGGGATTGAACTTATTTGAGCTCTGGCCGTCTCCGAAATTCCATTTAACACTGTCAACCGGAGCCTGCATAAGACTGGTGAAAATGATTGTATCTCCCGGGCTAACTGTAGAATCGGAAGCTTCAAAATCAGCCTCAGGTATTGGGGGAATCAGGTAATTCTCAAACCATACAATTTTGTCGTCATTGCGGTAGGCTCCAATCATGTCAAGGTCACCATCATTATCCAGATCACTGGTTTGTATGAAAGTTACTTCACCGGTATTATCTACAAGTTTTTTGGGCCCGGAATAACTGCCGGACATTTTTTTGTAGTAAACAAGATGTTGATTATTATTACTGTCTGTCCTGAGTGTGATTATTTCCCTGTCGTTATCGTTATCAATATCAGCCAGGTGAAGCAAAGCTGCCTCCGCAACTGTGCTGTCTATAATTACAGGATTACCAAAAATGTTCTGTGTTCCCGTATTAGGATACCATACCAGGCGGTTTCCGGAATATGATTTTACGATAAGGTCAATATGTGAATCCGAATCAACATCTTCAGCAACTGAATGCACCGGTATATAAGGTGTTTTATCGATAATAACAGCGTTGCTGAAATTCCCGTTTCCATCCTGATTCAAATACAATTGTATTAGGCTGTCATTGTAACGGGTTGTGATAATATCCTGATCTCCGTCACCATCAAAATCAGCGAGGTCAAAATCGCTTTCATATAATGTGCTGTCCTGGATCAGATGACAACTGTCAAATGTATTTGTGCTGTCGTTTTTTTCATACCAATAAAGCCCGGCATCATTATACCAGTTGGCAATGGAACCCAAACACAAAACCACAATATCTTGGCCGGCATCATTATCAATATCCTTAAAATGAAAGCTTTGCGGTCTCCATAAAGAATCAACAATTTCCTGCGGAGCAGAAAGACCTGAAGGATTTGATTGATTATCCATCCAGTAAATGCTGGATGGCAGATGACTGGTGTAGGAGGTAACGATCAAATCTTTATAACCATCATTATTGATGTCGGAAATTTGCATATAACCCGCATTCAGCGTAACAGATATCGGATTTTGATTACCAAACATGGGCTCTGAACCTGTATTTTCATACCAGGCAAGCATGTTATCACTTATGGAAATAACATCCGGGGCTCCGTCATCCGTTACATCAAGAGGCTTTATTATTGATGGTCTGGATACCCAGGTTGTAATTATCTCAGGGGAACTAAACGGAATTTGGGCGAAACCGACTTGTGTAAGTGATATAAGACACAATAAAAGCCGTGTTTTAAAATGCATAATAAAAAAGTTTAACAAAATCATTTTTTATAATATTGTAAAGATAATGTTTTTTTCTATATGATGAACATGGCGATGATCCTCCGATTGGCGATAACGTATACTCGCCTGATTATAATGAAGCTACAGATATTGTCTGACGTACATTTGACGCATCATGGCGAACTCCCTCGCTTGCAGCGGGGAATATTAAAATCAAAATTATAAACGTATGAAATTGGCCAAAAAAAATCCGGCGAAAATGCCGGATTTTCAAAAAAGAACACAATAAAAAACTTTATTGCTTAATAAATTTAAATGTGGATATTTTACCATTGGCATTTTGCATATCTGCAATATAAATTCCGGAAGGAAGCTCCTGAATATTAACAGATATTTTGGATTTTCCATTTCCCTGGTGAACTTTAACGATTTGTCCGGTTAAATTGGAAATAACGACATTTTTAATCGTTTCACCACTATTGATATTCAGCAGAGAAGTAGCAGGATTAGGATAAACCTTGAATTCATTTTCCTGTAAATTTTGAATTCCTGTGCTTCCGGAAGTAACCAGGACATTGTCTACCTGTATAGTAGTTGTTTCGCCGGCATTATCATCACCGGTATACACAAAAGCAATATAAGCATCACCTGTATAGTTAGTTAAGGTCATTGTTCCTGCAGTGTCAAATGTTCCATATCCGCCTGTTGGGGTTTGCGGGATTGTAAAATTAGAAGTAATATCATCCCATGTTGCACCAGCTATATCAGTTCCATCAAAATCGGTAGAAATATATACACTAAGAGCGTCATGGGTCCAGTAACCAATGTTCACTTCAAATGAAAATTCATTGGTGCCGTCTAAAGTAAGGGAAGGGGTGATGAGCCATCCTTCATTAGCCTCACCGGAATTATATGAACTAAACTGAGCGTATTTGTTTGAATTGTATTCTTTGCCAATCCAAAGACGCGTGCCAACTTCAGCACTGTTGGTCCAGTCCGTTAAACTTACATCTGAATCCGGTGTCGTGGTTTCGAAATCTTCATCCACTAATTGTGCATGAACAAGACTTGTGATAAAAAGGAACACGGTAAAAAAGAATAGATTTCTAAGCATAATGATTAAAGTTTTTTGATTTTACATGTATGCAAATTTAAACATTATAAGAGATATTCCAAACCCTCAGACAATTTTATGAATGAACCATAATCCGCCAGTTGGTAGGATTTGCACAGGTTACCTGTAACAACAAGGGGTTGCAACCCCTTGTTGTGATAAAAAGTAATGCGGTAAACAAGGGATTGCAACCCCTTGTTGTGATAAAAAGTAATGCGGTAAACAAGGGGTTGCAACCCATTGTTTGATAAAAAATGAATTTTTTCTTGCGTCGCAATATGAAATGATATATTTTTGACCAAACGTTCAGTCAAAATAATATTCATGCCAAAAACTGAAAAACAATACAAGCAAATACGCGATGACCGGAGAAATGAAATTATTGATGCGGCTTTAAACCTGTTTGCAACGGAAGGGTATGATTCTACATCAATTGCCAGGATAGCTAAGGAAGCAAAAATATCCAAAGGGTTGGTTTATAATTATTTCAGCAGCAAGGAGGAATTATTGACTAAAGTTGTGGAGAATGCAGCGGAAGACGTTTATCAGTATTTTGATTTAAACAATGATGGTGTTTTGATAGAAAAGGAATTGAAATATTTCATAAAGAAAATGTTTCAAATAATCAAGGAGCAACAAGCATTTTGGAGACTATACCTGAGCTTTGCATTCAACCCTCAAATTCTTGAAATCATCACTAAAAAAGTCCCCAAAAAATCGGAGAACATACTGGAAATGTTAGTTGATTATTTTCGCCGGCAGGGCAACACAGACCCAGAGGGGGAAACATTTTATTTCATTTCAGTGCTGAAAGGGATAGCCATACAATACATAGCTGCTCCGGAATACTTTCCTCTTGAAAAAATGGAAAAGAAATTAACAGAGCAATTTTGCAAATCAGATAAAAAGAAAAAAGTCAAACAATGAAAAATCAAGCATTAATAGTAGGCGGCATGCTGATAATCATGTCATTCTTAGCGATGGAAACCAGGGCTCAGGATGCAGAAGCCATTGTCAAGAAGTCTGACCAGAAATTCAGAGGAGAATCCAGTAAGGGCAAAATGCGTATGATGATCGAAAGGCCAAATTGGACCCGCACTATAGAAATGAAAAACTGGTCGCTGGGGACTGAGTATTCTATGATTCTGATTACTGCCCCGGCCAAAGAGAAAGGGCAGGCTTTTTTGAAGCGCCAAAACGAAATGTGGCACTGGATGCCTTCCATCGAGCGAATGATAAAAATTCCACCCAGCATGATGATGCAGTCCTGGATGGGCTCTGATTTTACTAATGATGATCTGGTGCAGGAATCATCCATTGTAAGCGACTATCATAAAAAAGTGACAGGCTCCGAAACGGTTAATGGTTTTGAGTGCCATAAAATAAAACTGTCACCTAAAGAAGACGCCGCTGTTGTCTGGGGTGAGATCGTCATCTGGATATCAAAAAAGGGATATTATCAGTTAAAGGCTGAATATTTTGATGACTTTGGTGATTTAGTTCAGACAATGACGGCCTCTGACATCCGTACTTTTGATGACCGTAAATTACCGGCAAAAATGAGTATTACACCTGCAGATAAATCCGGGCATCAGACTACTCTTGAGTTTGTTGAAATGGAATTTAATGTGGATATCAAAGAGAGTTTTTTTTCACAGCAGCGCATGAAAAGATTACGCTGATAAACATAAACCTGGAATAAACCAAACCCATTCAGTTGATATGAGGCAGTTGACTTTGTTATGGAACATGTTTAATATCTTCCGGAAATGGAAAATGGCAGTTATGAATTTAAAAAGTTTAAACAATGAAAACCTGGTTAATATTCGCATGGCGAAATTTGTGGAGAAACCGTAGGCGGACACTGATAACCTCAGCTTCTGTATTTTTCGGTGTCATCTTTGCCATATTTATGGGAGCTATGCAAGAGGGCACGTATGAGGGTAACATTCAAAGTATAGTGCAGTTTTACACTGGTTATGCACAGTTGCAACATCCCGACTACTGGGAAGAAAAAACACTGCAACATACGATCACTCCCGGTGACTCATTGCTTCGTGCTATGCAGGATGATGAGCGCATTACACATATTTCACCGCGGCTTGAGTATTTTTCACTGGCATCGCATGATGAAAATACCAAAGTAGCCTCTATTGTTGGTATTAATCCCGAAATGGAAAAAGAGGTTACTAAAATACTGAGCTATTTAAAAAAAGGCCAATATCTTGAAAAGGGTTCCGATGGTGTGTTGATAGGCAGAATGCTGGCCGAGAACTTAGGTCTTGAAACCGGAGACACCTTGGTGCTTACCGGACAGGGGTATCATATGGTTACGGCAGCAGGCCTTTTTCCTATTAAAGGAATTGTGGATTTCCCATCATCAGAATTGAGCAAAACGATGATTTATATGGATATTGAGCGTTGCCGTGAATATCTTAGTGCTCCTGAAATGCTCACATCTGTCGTCGTTATGTTGGAAGACCAGGAGCAGCTTCAGCCTGTTGAAAATACCTGGACACAAAAACTTGATCCGGAAAAATATACACTGATGACCTGGAGGGAAATGCAGCCGGAAATGGTTCAGCAAATAGACGCTGACCGTGCCAGCGGAGTGATCTTTCTGTTGATTCTCTACATGATCATAATGTTTGGAATTTTGGGTACCGTCATGATGATGATGGCGGAACGACGCCGTGAACTGGGTGTTATGATGGCTGTGGGCATGAAGAGAATCCGCCTGGTAGCTGTTGTTTTCCTGGAAATGCTTTGTATTGGATTTATTGGTGTAATATCAGGCATTTTAATCAGCATTCCTATCATTGCTTATTATGTGGATAATCCGATTCCTCTGAAGGGAAAAGCTGCAGAGGCTATGGCAGAATATGGCTGGGAACCTTTTATGTATGTGGTCTTGGATCCACAGATTTTTATTAATCAGGCGCTGGTGATTTTTGTTATTACCATTGTCATAGCTTTGTATCCATTGGTTACAATTTATAGAATGAAGGAAATAGACGCGTTACGCGCATAATCAAAACTAAATATTATGGTTATAGCAATTGCATGGCGGAATATCTGGAGAAACAAGCTCAGGAGTCTGGTGGTAATTATTGCAATTACCCTGGGAATTTTTGCGGGTGTATTTTCCACAGCATTTATGAAAGGGATGGTTGATCAGCGAATTGAGTCGGCTATAGAAAATGAAGTCTCTCATATACAGCTTCATCATCCTGATTTTCGTCAGGAAGACAAACTAAAGCAATTTATCCCGGAGGCCGGTCAAAAAACAGACAGCCTGTATGAAATAGAAGGCATAGAAGCTGCCAGCAACAGGCTTAGCTCTAACTGTATGATAACTGCTGCCGGTACAGGCTCCGGTGTTTTGCTGAATGGGATACACCCGGAAGATGAAAGCCGGGTTACCAATATTCATACAAAAATTGTGGAAGGCAGCTATTTTGAGGATATTCCCAAAAGAATTAAACCACTTGTCATTGGCAATGATCTGGCTGATAAGCTGAACGTCAAAATAAAATCCAGAATAGTTGTTCAGTTTGCTGATGTCCACGGCAACCCGGTTTCCCTGGGATTTCGTGTGACGGGCATATACAACACGGATAATTCAGTATTTGATAAAATGCATGTCTTTACACGCTATCAGGACTTACAGTCAGCCATGGGCGTCCCTGAAGGTGCCGGGCATGAGATAGCCGTTTTACTGAAGGATAATGAGTTGCTTGAAGAAGTGAAAACACAAACGGCATCACTTTTTAAACAGCAGGAAGTAAGCAGTTGGAAAGACATTAGCCCCGAATTGAGCTATTTGAATGATGTAATGGGTCAGTATATGTATGTCATTATCGTGATAATCCTTTTGGCACTGTTGTTCGGAATAATCAACACTATGCTGATGGCTGTTTTGGAGCGGGTTAAAGAACTGGGAATGTTAATGGCCATTGGGATGAACAGAAAGCGTGTCTTTTTTATGATCATGATGGAGTCTGTTTTTCTTGCTGTTACCGGCGGGATAACAGGAATTTTGGCAGGATATGGCATCACTGAGATTTTTGGATCAACGGGGATAGACCTTTCTATTTATGCCGAAGGCATGGCGGCTATGGGCTGGGAACCTGTTGTTTATCCTGCAGTTGAATTAGAAACCCTGGCCGGTGTAACCGGGCTCGTAATTTTAACCGGAATCATTTCAGCTATTTACCCAGCGCTAAAAGCTCTCAAACTGAATCCGGCAGAAAGTATAAGAACAGAATAACAAACCTGAAAATAATAAAACAATGAGTATCATAGAAATTAACAGCCTTACAAAAGTCTATAATTCGTTAGCTGTGCCTGTTCATGCACTAAACGGTATTGATTTGAGTTTTGAAAAAGGCGAATTTGCCGCTGTCGTTGGTCCTTCGGGTTCAGGAAAAACCACACTGCTGAATATTGTTGGCGGTCTTGATAATTCCAGCAGTGGAAAGGTTACTGTCGATGGTATTAACCTGGAGAATCTTTCCTCTTCGCAGTTGATCGATTTTCGCCTCAGAAACATCGGATTCGTTTTTCAGGCTTATAATCTGATCCCTGTGATGACGGCCATGGAAAATGTGGAATTCATACTTCAATTACAGGGCAAGCCGAAAAATGAACGCAAGGAGAGGGCGGAGCAACTTCTGACAGCAGTAGGGCTGGAGGAACGCATGCATGCCCGTCCGTCAAAATTATCAGGTGGGCAACAGCAACGGGTAGCTGTGGCCCGGGCGCTGGCTTCTAAACCTAAGTTTGTGCTGGCCGACGAACCCACGGCAAACCTGGATTCCAAATCGTCAGAAAACCTGCTGGATATCATGGAGCAATTGAATAAAGAAGAAAATATAACTTTTGTATTCTCTACTCACGATCAGCGCGTAGTGAATAAAGCCCGGCGGGTAGTTACTATTGAAGATGGTAAAGTTAAAAGTGATGAGAATAAAAGTTAATTCCTGATGATTGACGTTCATATGTAACTAAGGTTATTTCAGGTAATGATCTAAAAACATTGTTGTAATGGTAAAGAGAATAGCATCTGTTTTATTATTCATTGTGATATTAACGCAATTGCGGGCCCAGGATAAGTTTGAATTCAATGGCTATGTTAAGAATATGCAAACCGTTATAAATCCTGCTAAAACTCCATTTTTGCCGGATGAGATTATCTCGGATAATCTTGTACACAATCGTTTAAACTTTGGCTATTATCCGAACATGAAATGGTCGTTTGTATTGCAGGGTAGAAACCGTTTGATGTATGGAGAGATGGTAAAGCTCATGAATTCATTCAGTGGTGGATACGGTGCATATGCTGAAATATTGAGCAGAGATGCTGGATATTTTGATCTTTCGGAATCTTTGGTTTCAGGCAATGGCTATATCTTTCACAGTATGATTGACCGTATGTACGTTGATTATGTAAATGGAAATTTCCAGGCCAGGGTAGGACGGCAGAGGATTAACTGGGGGATCAACATGGTTTGGAATCCAAATGATATATTCAACACGTTCAACTATTTTGACTTTGATTACGAAGAACGTCCGGGAACGGATGCCGTGAAACTTCAGTATTACACAGGAGCTGCATCTTCAGCTGAACTTGTGTGGCAGGCCGGCGAAAACTGGGATGAAATGGCGCTTGGAGGTTTGTATCGGTTCAATAAATTTGGGTTCGATTGGCAGGTACTGGGAGCTTATATGCGAAATGATGCTGTATTAGGCGCCGGCTGGAGTGGTCATATTGGAAATGCAGGTTTCAGAGGCGAAGCCTCCTGGTTTCAACATAAAGGACAGTTTGCTGATACTTCCGGGCAGCTCGTGGCTTCGGTAAGTGCTGATTATATGTTTTCCAACAGCTTTTATATTCATGGTGGTGTGCTCTACAATAATGAAGGAACAAAAGGAGATGCCGCAAGATCGTTGCTCTTTGTGAACAACAATGATCTGTCCGTTAAAACTCTGACTCCGGCCAGGACAGAATTATTTTTGCAAATGAGCTATCCGGTTACCCCTATACTAAATATTGATGTTTCTACGATTATAAATCCGTTTGATGAGTCTTGGTTTACCGGTCCTTCAATAACATATTCTATGGCGCCGAACATTGATCTGATGCTTACTTCTCAAATGTTTTTTGGTGAAAAAGGAACAGAATATGGTGATGTGGGACAATTGTATTATCTTCGCCTGAAATGGAGTTTCTGATTTCTTTTGCTTTTCTTGACATAATATTTCAAAGAACCCTTAGGTTTTTTTATATTAAACCTTTTGAAATAAATTTAGCATGCTCTATTGTTTCATGATTTGACAGGTATCCGGATTCATCAAACCGCAATAAGGATTATGAATTATTTTCCACCGCATTTTATTGTTTATTGACTTTCTTTTGAAAGATGTAAATTTTATAAGGCCGGTCTCCCAGTGTTTTAAAAGAAGCTTCAAGTTCGATAATGTTCAGCAATTTATAGGCATCATGATTAAGCAATGCGTCCAGCGGTAATTGTCCTTCATTGGGACTAAAATGAGCATCCCAGATGATTAGGCTGCCGGGAATTACATTTTTAGCGGGATATTGTACATTCGGAATTCGTTTTTTCAATCGCTCCGGTTTATGTCCTGCCATTATGAAGAAATATTCAAGCCAGGCGTTGTGATAATGTATGATCGATTCCTGATGAGTGCTCTTATCAATCCACTCCACAGCTTTTTTGATTTCCCTTGCTTCTCTGTCTAATTCGACAGGAAAAGTGTAAATATTCATCGTCAAACGGATATAAAAGAAAATAAAAATAAAAAAAGCCAAATATTTTATCCAGGGTTTTATTTCAATGAGTATCCTGAAAGAATCCAGGCCTTTTATGCCCAGGAGAGCTGCAGCAGGAACAATGGCAGCCATAACGCGCAACAGTCCTAAAGAGCCGCTGATTCCGGCATACCAAACAAAAGAATGAACAGCAAAATATCCTAAAAAGGATCCGGTAATCACCAAGCCTTCTGCAACCTTTGTTTTTTGATCTGTGGATGAACGACTGCCAGTTAATTGCCAGAAAAACCGGATCAGTCCGATCAGGATAAGCGTTGTCAGTATAAAGCCAAAAATTTTATCAATGTGAATACAAAATCTTAAGATACTACCGGTTCCATAAATATTTGAAGCATCACCATAAGGGACCTGGTGTAATATCCACAATGGATCATTAAATACAAAAGCTCCCGTAATACCGTAAAGTACAAAACCTGTGAGCAAGTAAGGAATAGATTTGTAGTTCTTTAGTATCAGAAATGCCAGTGCGAAGACAAATAAAATCACAATTCCTTCATTTCGGATAAAAGGGATGAATGACAAAATTAGCGAAGACCAAAGGAATTTGTTTTTTAAAAACAGCCAGATGCTGAGAATCAAAATAAAACTGAATAAAATTTCTGTCATGGCTGTAGGCACCATAATGGCATAAATTGGCGCAAATAATACCAGAACAGGAGCCAAAACAGCATATTGGTACCCTAAAAGGCGGGCTGATCTATATGTGAGATAACCTGTTATAACGGCAAGTGCTACATTAAATAAACGAAGACCAATCAGTCCGAAATAGGCAAAGGGAGTAGTGAGCAAAACATAGAATTGTTTTCCCTGTAAAAATGCTTGTAATTCAGGATTCTGAAAAGCATTATACGCATATTTAAATTGCTTTAGCTCATCAGCACCTCCATATGATCCCTTTGAAAACAGTATCAGAAGAATATACGTTATCAAGCTAAAAAAGCTTAAAATTACAGTGAAATTATGCTGTTTAAAAATCTTCATATTATGATATTCTTTTTATAACTCAATAACAACAAAAGTAAAACAAAATATTAGCCTACTCCGAAAAGCATATCTATAATAAAAAGTTGAAAATCTTAAAGGAGAACTTTCCGGGGGGAGCTCTATACCGCACTCTCACAATGGTTAACAGAATAACCTGATGTTATCCACACTAAATCAATAGCAGCCGATTATTTGATTTTATCACTGATAAGTTATGTTATTTTTTAACATACTCTTTTGTAATTTATAAAAGAATAATATATTTTTACGGCATAGTTGTTGTGTGAATTTTTTTTTAAAAATTATTGACTAATTCTTTAAAAACAAACCAAAATGATTAAGAAAAAAAGTATGATGGGTATTATGGTAACCTTTGCATTGATTGCTATGAGTTTTCAGGCGTATTCCCAGTACGGCAGATCAGAGATTAAAGTCGGTTTTACAAGTGGACTAAATTTAAACAATATTAAGCAGGACTATGTAAATACTGAGGATGAAGAATTAAATAAGATGAGTGCTGGTTTTCGAATAGGAGCAACTGTTGACTATTCATTCAATGATGCTGTTAGCCTTCAAAGCGGACTTTTGTTTACTACAAAAGGTTTTGGTATTGATTTGGAAAAGCAATACCAAGAAACTATCGCTCAGCAACCCGGCGTTGATAATGTAACAGTAGATGTTGATGGCTATTCCAGAGTAACGTATAATTACCTGGAAATTCCTGTAAATATTGCTTACAAATCGGAAGAACTTCAGGTTTTCGCAGGCCCATACCTTGCTATAAATATTGGTGGGAAAAGAAAAACTGATGCTACAGTTACTACAGAATATGAGATCATGGGAACGACTATGGACAATACAGATAAACAAGAAAATAAAACTAAACTAAAACCGGCATTTGGTAAAGCTGATCTTGATAATTACGGCGAAAATGAAAGTCCGGTTAACGGCATAGACTATGGCTTTAATTTTGGTGTGGGTTTTGATTTTGAACCCCTGCTTATTAATGTTGGTTATTCCCTTGGTTTAGGTAATTTAACGGCGGATTTGGATGTTGACGGATACGACCCTGCTGATTACAAAACATCAAACCGGGTCATATACTTTTCTGTAAGTTATTTTCTGGATTTATAATTTTCAATCACTGTTGTCCGATAAAAAATTAAGAGCAGGAAGATAGCAATATCTTCCTTGCTCTTTTTTGTAGTTTTGTTTTTTACCACAAAAATAAACTACAATGGATAAAACTACACATTTTTTTGGAACCTCCGTTTTCGG
>JAIPAE010000039.1 GCA_021740245.1 Bacteroidales bacterium
AACAATTCCGGAAGCACAGGTGGTGAAAACTTAATGGCTATAATGCCTGGTTATTATGGCGATTTCAACGGAAAATGGATAAACATGGATGTGTACACCGAAACCGACACTGATTCACTCATTGTTGGCGTTCTCACTGATCCAACTGATCCTGCTACATTTACCGGAGTAGATACTATTCTATTTCCCGAAGACAATGTCTGGGCTTCATTCCCGGCGATGCTGTCCAATTACAGCGGAAGCGGTAACTACATTGCTTTCAGGCATACTTCAACAGACTCCTATGAAGATATTCATATCGACAATGTTATTCTGGAAAACGCTCCGGCAGGACCAATATTTGGAATATCACCTTCACCTATAGATATGGGTGCTGTTCGTTATGACCACCCTGATACTTTGATTAAGACAGTGGAGGTTACGAATGAGGGTACAGGTATGTTAACCGTCACAGATGCTGTATTATCGGTATCGGGTGCAGGTAATTTTGCCATGATCGACACCAACACTTATCCAAAATCACTGGCGGCGCTTGAAACCATGTCACTGCAAATCAAGTTTTATGGTTCATCAGTCGGACAGGTGTCTGCTAACCTGAATGTTACGGCTAATTCCGTAGCACATACTACACCAGTACATGGTGAAATTATTGACGGCATCATCAACACCTTCCCCTACATGGAAACTATGGATCATGACGGAAACTTCCCATTCTACTGGAAAACTTCAGCTACTGACAGCTACGACTGGAACGTAGGTACTGAAACAACTTCAAGTTATACGGGTGCAACAATGGATCATACAACCGGAACCGGTTATTTTGCTTATACCGAAGCTTCCGGTGCTGGAACAGGTGATACGGCAATGATGGTAACTCCTCAGCTTGACTTTACTACAATCTCCAGACCACAAATGTCTTTCTGGTATCATATGCATGGTTCTGATATAGGTACATTGCAAATTGATGTTGCTGAGAATGGAACCTGGTACAATGCAGTAGCAACTATTTCAGGTGAACAACATGCTAACCAGGGCGATGCCTGGATGAAGAAAAATGTTTCCCTAACAGGATTCCCCAATGCCGACAGTGTAAGGTTTACGGCTATAAGTGACGGATCTTACGAAGGTGATATCTCTATCGATGATATCGCATTCGGTATGGCTCCAAATGTCGACCTTCCTGCAGATACAGGTATTTGTGAAGGTTCTATGCTTATGCTTGATGCAGGTTATAATGCTGACTGGACATACGAATGGTATCTTGATACAATGGTAACCGTTTATTCTACTTCTCAAAATATCGTTGCTGATTCAGCAGCTAAGTATTATGTTAAAGTGACTAACGGATATGGATTCACTACCGTTGATTCAATGATGTTAACGATCAATCCAATTCCTGTCGTTGATCTCACAACTGCATCAGGAATGGTTTATTGTGAAAGCGCAATGGCTGACACCCTGATAGGAACTCCAGCCGGAGGTACTTATGCAGGGCCTGGTGTTACCAATAACATGTTCCATCCTTCAGTAGCCGGTACCGGACAACACGTTCTGTATTACCATTACACAAGCCCGGAAGGCTGTGATGCAATGGACTCTATGATGGTTTATGTTAATCCGCTACCTGCTGTTGATGCCGGTCAGGATGTTGATGTTTGCGAAGGTGATTCCGTTACCTTAACAGCTACATATAACAACCTTTTCTTCAGCGAATACATTGAAGGAAGCAGTAATAACAAAGCTATTGAGATTTATAATGGCACAGGAAAACCTGTACACCTGGATAATTATGCCGTTCTGACCAACTATAACGGTAATCCATGGAGTGGTGAATACACCTTCCCATCAGGAACCGTGCTGAATGACGGTGAAACTTATGTTATCGCTAACAGTAGCGCTAATGCAACTATCCTTGCTCAGGCTGATGAAACATTAGCTTATAACGAAAAAGGATACATGATGGGTTATAATGGTGATGATGTTCGTGCTCTTGTACAGTATACGCCAAACGGCGATACGTTGATTCTGGATCAAATCGGTCTTTATGACCTGATAGATCCTGGTAGTGGCTGGGATGTTGCCGGCGTTACCAATGGTACAAATAATCAGACAATGGTACGCAAAGCCTGGGCTGGTCCGAATTTGGGCGACTGGGCAACTTCTGCTGGTACAGACAGCATCAGCTCTGAATGGTATGTTATGCCTCAGGATGATGCATCCGACCTTGGTATGCACACAACAAATATTGGAAATAAAGCTTATGCTACCGTTTCCTTTATGTGGAACACAGGTGCTACAACACCATCCATCACTGTGTCACCTGCCAGCACTCAAACATACACTGTTACATTAACAGATGCCAGTGGCTGTACAAATACAGATGAAGTTACAGTAACTGTTAACCCAACACCAATGGTTGACCTTGGCGCTGATACCATGTTTGTTTGCGCTGCTGATTCTGCTGTTTTAACACCGGGTAACTTTGCTGCTTACAGCTGGTCAACTGGTGAAACAACTTCATCTATTGTTGTAGACTCAGCAGGCATCGGAATGGGTAGCGAAACTTATTCTGTAAGTGTTACTGATCAAAATGGTTGTATGGGTATGGACAGCATTGTTGTAATGTTTGTTGATTATCCTTCTGTTACTATTGCTGGTCCGGATACAATGTTGTACTACACAGGTTCTGCCATTCTTGATGCCGGCGCCGGTTATGCAACATACAACTGGTCCAATGGTGCTACAACCCAGGATATTTACATTGACATTTCTGATGTCAATATGGGTATGAATACATTCTCAGTTACTGTTACAAATGATTACGGATGTGCAGCAACTGACACAAAAGATGTATTTGCTCAAAATGACCTGGGTCTTGAAGATGCTAGTGATGGAATGGATATCAGCGTATATCCGAATCCAAATGATGGTGTCTTTACATTGGAAATCAACGGTCCAAATCAAGACTTCAACCTCGAAATCATGAACGTCAACGGACAGCTTATTCAGAGTGAATATATCAACGCTGATGAATTCAGTAAAGAATATGATCTGAGTAATCTGGCTAAAGGTGTATATTACATCCGCCTGATGAATGACGACATGAATAAAACTCAGAAACTTATTATTAAATAATAAGTAATTTCTGCTCCAATTAAAGGGTTGCCTGCTGGCAGCCCTTTTTTTTATCCCGTCATTTCCATAGGGTTTTATTATATTTGCAACATAGAAACAAAACGTTTATCAATTTTATTTTCCTGTGAAATGATTAACTTCTTTAAAGATCCAAAACGTATCATTGCCGTAGAATCTGAATCTGATTTAAATCAAACTGACGTAAAAAAACTTATCTGGTTATTCAACCAGGCAAAACATCTGGATAAAAAACATCTTTCCGGTTATTATATTGGTCCCAGAAAAGAAATGGTAACCCCCTGGAGTACTAACGCAATCGAAATAGCTGAAAACACGGGTATTACAGGGCTGATAAGAATGGAAGAGTTTATCCCGGCTGAAAAAGATACCCCATTCGATCCAATGATACAGCATCTCTACCAGGGGCTTGACCAGGAGTTATTTACAATCAACAGAGAACCTGAAGATATTATTTATGTAAACGACATCGGTGAATACAACAAAAGTGAAGGCCTTGCACTAAGCAATGAAGAGGTCCGCTATCTGGAAACTATCAGTACAAAACTTAAACGAAAATTAACGGACAGCGAAGTCTTTGGTTTTTCCCAGGTCAATTCCGAACACTGCCGTCATAAAATATTTAACGGAAAATTCATAATTGACGGGCTTGAGATGCGCTCTTCCCTATTTTCGCTGATCAAAAAGACATCTATGATCAATCAGGGCAACCTGATATCAGCATACAAAGACAACGTTGCTTTCATCAAAGGATCCAGTGCCGGTATATTCGCCCCACAACAGCAAGACAAAGCCACCTGGTTCGAAACCCGGAAAACAGATACCGTTATATCGTTAAAAGCGGAAACACATAATTTTCCAACCACTGTTGAACCATTCAGTGGAGCAGCTACCGGAAGCGGAGGAGAGATAAGAGATCGTATGGCCGGAGGAAAAGCATCTATGCCTTTGGCGGGAACAGCGGTGTATATGACGCCCTATCCACGAAATGAAAAGGGCAAAAAACATGAAGAAGCTATTGAAGCCAGAAAGTGGCTGTATCATGATCCAAAAAGTATATTGATCAAAGCATCTAATGGAGCAAGCGACTACGGTAATAAGTTTGGACAACCACTAATCTGTGGTTCGTTACTGACGTTCGAGCATCAGGAAAACAAAAAAACATTTGCTTACGATAAAGTCGTAATGCTTGCCGGAGGCACGGGATATGCTAAAAAACAAGACAGTGAAAAAGAAAAACCGATCAAAGGCGATCTTATCCTTGTAATGGGTGGCGATAATTACAGAATAGGTATGGGTGGCAGTTCAGTATCTTCTGTTGCAACAGGAGAATATGGAAATAACCTGGAGCTTAATGCTGTACAACGTTCCAATCCGGAAATGCAAAAAAGAGTATATAACACCATTCGAGCCATGGCTGAAGCGAATATCAACTCGGTAGTTGCTATTCATGACCATGGAGCAGGCGGTCATCTGAACAGTCTTTCCGAGTTGGTTGAAGAAGTTGGAGGTGTTATTGATGTGGATAAACTACCGGTTGGCGATAAAACACTTTCGGTAAAAGAAATTATCGGTAATGAATCCCAGGAACGCATGGGTTTGATTATCAAAAAAGAGGACCTGGCGAAAATAGAAGCCATAGCCGAACGCGAACGTGCCCCTTTATATGTTGTAGGTGAAGTAACAGGAGATCACAAATTTATTGTCCGGGATAACAGGACAGGAGAAAAGCCCATAGACCTTGACATAAAAGATATGTTTGGCAAACCCCCGAAAACTACTTTGAAAGACAAATCTTATAGCTTAAAGTATAAAGCTGTTAAGTATGATCAGTCCAAATTCAGGGAGTATTTAGAAAGGGTACTACAACTGGAATCGGTAGCCTGCAAAGACTGGCTGACAAATAAAGTTGATCGCTCCGTAACCGGACGTATAGCCCTTCAACAAAATACAGGCCCTTTACAAATACCCTTAAATAACCTTGGCATTACAACGTTAGATTACCGCGGGGATAAAGGTATTGCAACAGCTATCGGACACGCTCCAGCAGTTGGGCTTATCAATCCTGAAAAAGGATCCAAACTTTCTATAGCAGAAGCATTAACCAATATTGTATGGGCGCCAATAAAAGGCGGATTAAAGAATATATCATTGAGTGCAAACTGGATGTGGCCGGCCAACAATGAAGGGGAAAACAGCCGGTTATATCGCGCAGTAGAAGCTGCCAGTAATTTTGCTATCGATTTGGGACTAAATATTCCCACCGGCAAAGATTCCCTTTCCATGAAACAAAAATATCCGGATGGAAAAGAAGTATTGTCCCCGGGAACAGTTATCATAACCGCTGTAGGGCAAACAGATAAAATAGAAAAAGCTGTGGAACCCGCATTAAAACCTATACCGGAAACTAAAATTTTATATGTAGATTTTTCCAAAGACTTGCCTAATCTCGGTGGCAGTAGCTTTGCACAAACCCTCAATTATCTGGGAGACTCTGCACCTACTGTGGAAGATGCACTTTATTTCAAAAGGGCTTTTGATTGCATACAGGAAATGTTGCGAAACGATATTATTTTAGCAGGACATGATATCTCAGCTGGCGGGCTAATCACTGCCTTGCTCGAAATGACCTTTGCCCAACCTAAGGTAGGTATTAATGCGAATACTTCCGGACTTTATTCCGAAGACCCTGTGCTGTCACTTTTTAATGAAAAACCCGGCGTATTAATTCAGGTTGAAAATAATTATGAAGCTAAAAGATTGTTAAATAAAATGTCTGTTTCTTTTGTAGAAATAGGTCAGGTCAATTTTACCAGAACCCTCAACCTCAAACATCATAACAACAACTATGAACTAGATATAGATCACTTATTAAAAACCTGGTTTAAAACATCATGGTTAATGGATAAAGACCAAAGTGGTGAATATCTTGCTAAAGCCCGTTATGACAACATTAACAAACATCCATTAAGTTTCAGATATTCCCAAAATTTCAGCGGAAAGCTAAAAAACCTGAATATTAGACCGGAACGAAATAAGCCTTCCGGTATAAAAGCTGCAATTATACGCGAAAAAGGAGTAAATGGAGACCGCGAAATGGCGTATGCCATGTATTTAGCAGGGTTTGATGTAAAAGACATCCATATGACTGATCTGGCGAAAGGAAATGAAGACCTTGAAGATATCAGTTTTATTGTTTTTGTTGGTGGCTTCTCCAATTCGGATGTTTTAGGGTCTGCAAAAGGATGGGCCGGAGCATTCCGTTATAATGAAAAAGCCCGGAAAGCTCTTGATAGCTTTTATTCCCGCAAGGACACATTAAGCCTTGGTGTGTGTAACGGATGTCAATTAATGAATGAGTTGGAATTACTGTACCCGGATCACAATCAACATCCTAAAAATAAGCACAATTTATCGGGAAAGTTTGAATCCGGTTTTATAAATGTTGAGATACCCGAAAATAACAACATCATGCTGAAAAGTCTGGTCGGTTCAAAACTTGGTATATGGATAGCTCATGGTGAAGGTAAACTGGAACTGCCTTTAGAGGAAGAGCATTATCATATTCCAATGAAATATAGCAGCAGTGATTATCCTGTTAATCCTAACGGAACAAAATATAATGCCGCTGCACTTTCATCTATGGACGGGCGTCACCTGGCTATGATGCCTCATCTGGAGCGTTCAATTTTACCATGGCAATGGGCTTTTTACCCTGATGAACATAAGGATCACCAGATAACACCGTGGATGGAAGCGTTTTCAAATGCATTGACATGGATTGAAAAACAAAACAGTTAAAATTATGGCAAAAAAAGCTTTGATTACTGGAGCAAGCAGTGGCATTGGAAAGGCCATTGCTGTAAAATTTGCAGAAAACGGATATCATCTTATCATTACCGGACGCAGAGAGGAACGTTTGAAGAAACTTGCGGATGGTCTAAAAGACCGTTTTTCTATTGAAGTCCTGGAACTGTGCATGGATATCAGAAATAAAGACAGCGTATTTGCCACATTAGAGAACATAAGTGAACAATGGACTGATATTGATGTTTTGATCAATAATGCCGGATTAGCAGTAGGAGTAGATAAGATCTATGAAGGAGAGATTGAAGACTGGGAACGTATGATCGATACCAATATTAAGGGTTTACTTTATGTCAGCAGAGCTGTTATGCCTCAAATGGTCAAAAATAATAACGGCCATATCATCAACATCGGTTCCATCGCCGGAAAAGAAGTTTATCCAAACGGTAACGTATATTGCGGCACCAAACATGCTGTGGATGCCATCACCAAAGCAATGCGTATCGATGCCCTGGATCATAATATAAGAGTCACTCAAATTGCTCCGGGAGCTGTTGAGACAGAGTTCTCTATTGTGCGGTATAAAGGAAATAAAGACAAAGCCAAAAATGTTTACAAGGGATTTGAACCATTACAAGCAGAAGATATTGCAGAAGTCACCTGGTTTGCTGCAAATCAACCGAAACACGTTAACATCAATGATTTGGTTATAATGCCCACAGCACAAGCTAATGCCAGCACCTTCAATAAATCAGGAAACAAAAAATAATTCTCATGCAGCAGGTTGAAAGAATATTTGATCTCCTTCCTTACGGACTGGAGAAATTCGGCACCGATCATCTGGTTCTTGCAGGAAAAGAAGACGGCAAATGGATCGAATATACACAAGAACAATTTATTGAATATGTCCGGGATATTAGCAGTGGGCTAATAGAACTGGGTGTAGAACCCGGCCAGAAAATCGCAACTATTTCAAATAACCGGCCGGAGTGGAATTTTCTTGACATGGCTATTATGCAAATTGGAGCTGTTCATGTTCCGATATATCCAACAATAAGCCAGGCCGATTATGAATATATACTAAACCATGCTGAAGTTCAATACGTTTTTGTAGCCGGTTGGGAACTATTTCGAAAAATCGAACATATTATTCCGAATATCAGCTCCCTGAAAGACATCTATACATTCAGAGAACTAAGGAACTACAAACATCTAAACGAATTAATACAACTGGGGAGAGATCATCCTCATGAGGATAAGATAAAACGCCGGCGTGAAAATATCACCAAAGATCAATGTGCGACTCTTATTTATACATCAGGGACAACGGGTAATCCTAAAGGGGTTATGCTAAGCCATGATAACCTAATCTCCAACTTTAAAGCCGTATCCTGGATTCCACCGATAGGTCCGGAAAGCAGAGCACTTAGCTATCTTCCTTTATGTCATGTATATGAACGTATGCTAAACTACATGTATCAATATAAAGGTACGACCATTTATTATGCAGAAAACCTGGGAACTATCGTGGATAATCTGAAAGAGATTAAACCTCAAATAATGACATCTGTTCCGCGGTTACTGGAAAAAATTTACGACCGTATAATTAGCAAAGGCCGGAAGCTAAAAGGACTTCAAAAAGGTATTTTTTTCTGGGCAGTTAGTCTGGGATTAAATTATAATCACAACAGAAACATAGTCTATAAGCTACAGCTAAAACTTGCAAATGCACTGGTTTTTAAAAAATGGCGTGAAGCATTGGGAGGTAAATTCAGATTGATTGTTTCCGGAGGTGCTGCCATTCAGCCAAGATTAGCCCGGGTTTTCTGGGCTGCTAAGATACCGGTTCTTGAGGGTTATGGTCTGACCGAAACTTCTCCCGTAATTGCTGTCAGTCATTTTGGTAAAAATGGTGTTCGTTTTGATGCTGTTGGCCCTGTTTTAAAGGGAGTTGATGTTAATATTGCAGATGATGGTGAAATATTAGTTAAAGGTCCGAATGTTATGCAGGGATATTATAAGGAGCCTGAAAAAACAAAAGAGGTGATTGATAACGAAGGTTGGTTCCATACCGGAGATATCGGAATGATGAAAAACAATCATCTTAAAATAACAGGTCGTAAAAAAGAAGTTTTCAAAACATCTTTTGGTAAATATGTTTCCCCTCAACCGATAGAAAACAAACTGAAAGAATCTCCTTTTATCGAGAATGCAATGGTGACAGGAGAAAATCAAAAATTTGCCGCGGCTCTGATATCGCTTGATTTTGATCACCTGAGGTCATGGTGCAACATAAAAGGTATTGAATACACCACAAATGAAGAAATGATTCAAATGCCACGAATAAGGAATCGAATAAAAAGAGATATCGATGAGTTTAATCAACAATTTGGAGAAACCGAACAAATTAAACGTTTTGCGCTGATTCCACGTGCATGGGGTATGGAAAACAAAGAATTAACTCCCACTCTGAAACTTAAGCGTGATGTTATTTCTAAAAATTATCATAAAGAAATTCAAGATATTTTTCGTAACTAATATTTTTGCCAATGAAAAGGATATTTGATTTATTGGAGCTATACAAAAAAGAATATATCCATAAAGAAACTGCATTTAGCATTAAGCGCAAGAACCAGTGGGTTCGATTTTCAGCTCAGCAATATTTTGAATACAGCAACCTCATCAGCCAGGCTTTTTTAAATCTGAGGATCAGCAAAGGAACTCATGTAGCAACGATATTAAACAACAGTCCTGAATGGAATTTTGTGGATATGGGATTACTCCAGATCGGGGCTATTCAGGTCCCCATTTACCCTACGATCAGTAAAGAACATTTCCGTCATATTTTTATAGATGCTGAAATCAATGTAGCTATAATATCAAACAAGGATATTTATAACAACATTAAAGAAATACTGGAAGAATTTAATATCCGGACTTTTTCAGTAGAGAAAATTAATGGCCTGGAAAGTTTTGAGGATTTACTTGAGGAAGGGAAACGACATCCTACAGCAGAAAGATTAAGTGAACTAAGCTCTGCAATTTCTGAAAAAGATGTAGCTACTTTAATATACACTTCCGGCACAACAGGACTTCCCAAAGGCGTCATGCTGACACACCGGAATATGGTAAGTCAGATATTAGCTGTCGCCCCGATATCCGGAATGGGGGTTCAACATAAATCACTTAGTTTTCTACCGCTATGCCATGTTTATGAGCGCATGTTAAATTACATGTATCAATATCTTGGTTTATCCATCTATTATGCAGAATCCATAGAAAAAGTCGGGGAAAACATACGTGAATGCAATCCTCACATCTTTTGTGCTGTTCCAAGAGTACTGGAAAAAACCTACGATAAAATAGTTGCTAAGGGACGAGATTTGAAGCCAATCCCAAAGAATATATTCTTTTGGGCTTTACATCTTGGAAAAAAATATGACCCAAACCTGAAAGGTTCTCTGTTCTATCGCATTCAGTTATACGTAGCAGATAAATTAATATTCAGCAAGTGGAGAAAAGCTCTGGGTAATCAACTGGATATTATTGTAAGCGGAAGTGCCAGTTTACAGGAAGAAATAGCCAGGGTATTCTGGGCAGCAAGGATAAAAGTTATGGAGGGTTATGGATTGACCGAAACCTCTCCGGTCATTGCCGTGTCAACCTTAGAGCCTAATGGTGTAAAGATAGGCACCGTCGGCCCTGTACTCAATGGTGTGGAAGTTAAAATTGCTGATGATGGTGAAATTTTGACCCGCGGCCCCAATGTCATGAAAGGATATTACAAGCATCCCCAATGGACTAAAGAAATTATTGACAAAGAGGGATGGTTAAAAACCGGAGATATCGGAGAGTTTGAAGATAGCAGGTTTCTAAGAATTACAGACCGGAAAAAAGAAATGATCAAAACTTCAGGAGGAAAATACATTGCCCCTCAGGTATTGGAAAATTTATTAAAAAGTTCACCTTTTATTGAGCAGGTCATTGTTATAGGAGATAAAAAAAACTATGCAGCCGCATTGATCGTTCCAAATTTTCAACATCTCAAGTCCTGGTCTGCTGTAAAAGGACTTAAATACAAAGGGGCTGAAAAAGCAATAAAAACGCATCGTATTGTCAGAAGGATACGGGAAGAAGTCGTAAAAACTAATTATCACCTCGGTCAAACAGAAAAAATCAAAAAGTTTATCCTTTTATCAGAACCATTTTCCATAGAAGATCAAACTTTATCTCCAACCCTTAAGCTAAGGCGAAATGAAATTATAAAAAACTACACTCATCTTATAGAAGACTTATACGATGGTAAAGTTGGGGTCGATGTCATCGAAAAAAAGTAATCATCTACGAAACCAGTTTATTGCCGAAGCATTACCGTACAATGATTTTCTTTGTCAAAACATTTTGATTATCCGTTTCAACCATAAACAAATAAACACCTTTTTTAAGATTTTGTGTGCTAAAACTAACATCATGCTTACCGGGTTCAAGGTATGCTTTCAGTAAGGTTTTTATTTTTCGGCCCTGCATATCATAAATTTGCATGCGTGTCCAGTGCATTTTTTGTGTTTTAAATTCTACAAAAACCTTACCATCAGAAGATACCGGATTCGGGTAGGCTTTCAGTGATGAAATATCCTGCTGTGGTTTTATAACAGTTGTGCTGTCATCCGGTTGACTGGATAATTCTGTTATCCAGGTTGCCTGTATGTATCTGGTCATCATACCAATCTCTTTTCTTAACCCATAAGAAGTAGATACCCATACTCTTCCGGGATGGTTATATTTAGGCTGGCTACCGGTATAATCGCCCCAACGGTCAGCTCCTGATAGAATATTTATCAAAGCCGTGCTTCCTTTAAGCTTTATCCTTTGAGAATAATGATCATTTCCTTCGTAAAACATGGCTGAACTACCGGGAAAAACATCCGGGCTGCTATGATTAAAACTGATTATAGCGTTATCGCTTCCCGGAGTTGTACCTGTGTATGAAATATTGGGATATCCGTAGTCCAATGTATCGTGAAATATATTTCCATGGATCGCAGGATTCGATGAAACATCTGAAATAATCCCGTGATATATGGAGGCATGACCATTAAGCGTGTCAACTGTATTTCCGACAAACTGTATTTTGTTATCCTGATAAAAAGCGCCTAAGACTCTTGCATCATTTGTTTGTAATTCGGCAGAAAACGGTTGTCTGGCATTTGGCGGTGCTCCGTAAGTAAAATCTGAGATAACCTCCTGAATATTTAATGTCGTTGCAGGATCTTGCAGCGGGCCGGTAATTTCAGCTAAAAAGAATGTATCATTTTGTACGGCAAAATTACGATTTGATAAAAAATACATATTCGGCCCGAAAGTGTTATTTCCTCCCGGTACCGGATGGATATTACGAATCGGTTTTCCATTATAATGAATATTATGCCAAAGCTCTGCAAACAGATTATTCCCACTATATCCCGTACTTTTGTCAATCTGCCAGATAACACTCTCATCAAAAGAAGTTTGCCATGATCCGCCATAATGAAGTAAATTGCCAGTGATAAAAAGTTCATTATCCGTCACTGCAATTGCAGGAAAATCGGTCCAGTTTGTATCAGCAGCCAGCGGGTCTCCGGGTATTTTATACATATTCCATAATCCTGCAGGGTCATTTGATTGGGAAAAGCCTACAATAATATTTGTTAATGTGTCGGAACTCGCTCCGGCCAAATGAACAACAATAAAACGATCGGCTGAGGGGTCATACAATACTTTTGGATCATATTGATGAGCTGAGATCGTATCCAGCGTATCTGCAAAAGCATTCAGGCTTATATCTTTTATTAAAGAATCAGCATCCACATCATACATGTAGATATTGGAATTAATGGCAGATAACAGATATCCATCGTTACTGATGGCAACTGTATTATCATTGGGAATACCATAATCAAATCCGTTTCCTGAAAAATTTCTCAATACAACAGGAGTATCCGCATCAAATACAACATTACGTATTTTGCTGTTTATTATTGGCTTTCGCGGAAATTTTTTCTCAATCTCCGATTTAAGATTTTTCAGGCCTTTTCCATATTTTTCATTTCCCTCACGAACTTTTTGATAGGTCTGTAAATTAAACTTCCAACCACCCTGAATTTCAGAAACATTCACCGTTCGGTATTTGGAAAAAACAAATTCAGTTCTTTGTATGTTATCTTTAGACACTTGTTGTCCACAAATTGTAAAGGAAATTAATAATGTGACGAAAATGAGCAGTGATTTTTTCATGATATTTTTATTTGATCAGTAAGTAATTCTGATACAAAAATAAGTCAAGAATCATGATTTTTTAAAATAATACTGACAAATTATATAAAACGATATCTTTGTCCGCTCATAAAATAATTAATAACTGCATATGAAACGATATTTTTCAATTATAACTGTAATCGTAATAAGTTTTTTCACTCATGAACTTGCATCACAGGAATGGGTAGAAAAAATGCAAAAGCCTGATGTGAACTTTTACGAAGTTCAGGAATCATTTTACAAATACTGGGAAGGTAAAGAAATAACCAGAGGCAATGGCTGGAAGCAATTTAAGCGTTGGGAACATTTTATGGCGCCCCGTGTAGACAAAAATGGTAAAATCCCTAAACCAGGCATAACCTGGCAAGCCTATAAATCATCAGTAGCCCGTAAGAAGGGTATAAAAAGCAATTCACTGGCAAACTGGAGGCACCTTGGTCCGGTAGATGTCCCCAACAACGGAGGAGCAGGACGTCTGAACGGCATAGCTTTTCACCCGACAAACCTTGACATCATGCATGTAGGAGCCCCTTCGGGAGGTCTATGGACTACAAACACCGGAGGAAATTCCTGGAGTACCCATACCGATGATCTTGCATCTATTGGTATTAGTGATATTGTTGTTAATTACAATGATCCAAATATCATCTATGCAGCCACCGGAGATGGAGATGCAGGAGATACTTATTCCATTGGTGTAATAAAATCAACCGATGGCGGACAGACCTGGCAAGCTACTGATCTGGCATACACAGTCCAGAACAGTATTCGTATCCGTCGATTGATCATGCATCCTACCAACCCGGATGAATTATTGGCTGCTGCAAACAATGGCTTGTTTCAAACTACTGATGGAGGGAATACCTGGAATCGTATTCGTCCCGGATTTTATTACGATGTAGCTTACAAGCCAGGCAATCCAAACACCATTTATTTAGTAGCCAGCAGTATACTGATGATATCAACAGATGGCGGTCAAACCTTTACTCCGAACAGTAATCTTTCATTTAATTACACCCCCGGGCGTCTTGCCATTGGAGTAACACCTGCAGATTCGAATTATTTATACATATTGGCTTCAGACAACTCTGATCAGAGTTATGGTGGCCTTTATCTGTCAACCGACGGCGGCAATTCTTTTACCTTAAAATCCAACAGTCCTAATATATTTGGCTGGAGTTCAGACGGAAGCGGTAGCGGAGGACAGGCCTGGTATGATATGGCAATTGCCGTTTCCCCGATCAATAAAAATACAGTTATCGTAGGTGGTATTAACATCTGGAGAAGCTTCAATGCTGGTACAACCTGGGATTTAAGCGGCCATTGGACAGGTTATGGAGCTCCTTATGTGCATGCTGACATCCACCGGCTTAAGTTTTACCCCAACAGTCCGGAAATATATGCATGTACGGATGGCGGGCTGTTTGTCTCCCCTAATAATGGTACAAACTGGACAGACAAAAGCGACGGGCTTGCAATAGCACAAATATACCGGATGGGTGCTTCTTCCAGTACAAAAAATAAAATAATTACCGGGTGGCAGGATAACGGCACAAACCTGATGACCTCAAGCTGGGATAAAGCCCTGGGTGGTGATGGAATGGAAGCTATCATTGATTACAGTAACGATAATATCATGTATGGCTCCTATTATTATGGAAGAATTTACCGCACAACCAATAATGGTTATGACTGGGATGAAATAACCGATAATATTCCAGGTGATGGAGCCTGGGTAACACCTTATGTTCAAGACCCTAATGACGCCAATACTCTTTTTGTAGGTTATCAAAGTGTTTATAAGTCAGCAAACAGAGGAGATACCTGGACTAAAATATCCAATTTCAATGGATATAAACTAAGAGCTCTTGCCGTGGCACCATCCAACTCAAGTTATATTTATGCCTCCTCCTATTACACTCTATATCGTTCCCAAGACGGAGGTAATACATGGACAGATGTTGTTGGCAACCTGCCAAACACAATAACATATATAGCAGTAGACCCTTCTGATCCTGAACGGATTTTTGTATCCATCTCAAATTATAATGCAGGTGAAAAAGTGTATATGAGTGAAGATGCAGGTGATAACTGGACAAATATATCAGGAAACCTTCCGAATATTCCTGCCAATACTATTGCCTATGAAAAAAATACACCTGATGGTCTTTACATTGGCACTGATGCAGGTGTTTACTATCGTGATTCAACAATGAGTAACTGGATTGTATACTCTAACGGCCTCCCCAACGTAATTGTAAATGAACTGGAGATCAACTACAATCATGACGTTATTCGTGCTGCAACCTACGGTCGTGGGTTATGGGAAAGCCACTTATATTCTTCAGTTGGTATAAAAAACAAGATAAAGCCTGAACTGAAGCTTACCGTTTATCCCAACCCTGCAAGCAATACAATAAATATAAAACTACCCGGAAGGCGGAAGTCTTATAACCTGCAGGCTTATAGTGTGGACGGAGCCCTGGTAAAAGATATTACAATTAGTGATAAGCAGGATACCGAAACAATTAATGTCTCAGACCTACCCCGCGGTGTGTATCATTTGCGATTACTTTCCGGACAGAATGTTTTTTCCGGCAGTTTCGTTAAAATTCATTGATATAAAATCTTTCGCATTAAAAAAAGGTGCATCTGTTAAACGAAACGGTTGCACCTTTTCTGTAATTTAATTTTATAGTTTGTTACATTTGCGAATATACAGATGAGATATGGAATATGATATTTACAGATTGCAAAACGGTATACGGTTAGTGCACAAGCACTGGCCTTCAATGGTTGCTAATTGCGGCGTAATCATTAATACCGGCAGCCGGGATGAAAAAGATAATGAGAAGGGTATGGCCCATTTTATTGAACATACACTTTTTAAAGGGACAATCAACAGGAAAGCTTACCATATACTTTCCCGCATAGAAAATGTTGGAGGCCTTATGAACGCTTTTACAACAAAAGAAGAAACATGTATTTATGGTTCATTTCTAAAACATGATTATTCCAGGGCACTGGAATTATTTTCAGATATCTCACAAAATTCAACGTTTCCTGATAAAGAAATTCAAAAAGAAAAAGATATTGTACTTGATGAAATCAATTCTTATTTAGATACCCCGGGTGAAGCAATCTTTGATGAATTCGAGGATTTTATTTTTGCCGGCCATCCGTTGGGGTCTAATATACTTGGTTCTCCTGAACTTCTTACCTCCTTTGACCGGAAACAAATTTTAAGATTTATAAAAAAAAATTATAACACCGATCAAACTGTAATCTGTTCTGTTGGTGATATTGACTTTAGCAGGCTCATAAAACTAACTGAAAAATATTTTGGAATAATAAAAACATCGACAAGAACCAAAAACAGACAATTATTTAAATCCAGCCCATCATTTAACAGGACACAACCCAAAAGTAACTATCAAGCCCATAGCATCATTGGAGCAAAAGCATACTCCTATAGCCACCCCAAAAGATATGCCCTTCAATTAATTAATCATATTCTTGGTGGCCCCGGAATGAGCACTCGTTTAAATATGAACATCAGTGAAAAATATGGCTTTTGTTACAATCTCGAATCACATTATCAGTCTTATTCTGATACCGGTGTTTTTATGATCTATATGGGTACGGATTTTGGTTATATAGATAAAACGCAAAACCTGGTAAGAAAAGAATTAAAAAAATTAAGAGAAAATAAACTTGGAACATTACAGTTGAAACGTGCAAAGAGACAATTAATAGGCCACCTTGCTATAAGCCATGAATCAGCTTTAAACCAAATGATTGGTATGGGTAAAAGCATGCTGCTTTACGACAAAGTAGAAACCTTACAAGAGACTATAGATCAAATTAACAAAATTGACAGCAGTACATTACTTGATGTTGCTAACGAAATTTTCCCGGAAAGCAATTTAAGCCAGCTTACCTATTCGTTGAATAAAACAAATCAGCATACATAGTTAATTATTATGAAATCAGAAACCTACCTGGTAAACCCGGAACTTGAATCTTATACGGAGGCCATGAGCCGCAAACCTGATAAACTTCTTTACGATTTATACAGGGAAACCAACTTAAAAGTGTTACGCCCCAGAATGCTTACAGGACATTTGCAAGGTTTGTTTCTCGAATTTATCAGCAAGTTAATTAATCCGGGTTCAATTTTGGAGATTGGAACATACACCGGTTATGGAACAATTTGCCTTTCCAAAGGATTAAAACCGAATGGGATTATCCATACTATCGAAATCAACCCGGAAGTACTGGAATACGCTACTAAGTATTTCGAAAAAGCAGACATTACTGATCAAGTTATAATTCATAGCGAAAATGCATTGGATGTTATGCCAACACTCAAAACCAGGTTTGATCTGGTTTATATCGACGGGGATAAAACCGAATACCCTGACTATGTTTCAGGAGTGAAACCCATTTTAAAAACAGGAGGAATCATAATAATAGATAATGTACTTTGGGACGGGAAAGTTATAAATGTAACCAGTAATGACCCGGAAACACAAGCCATACATAAAACCAATACCATGATCCGTGATGATGATGACTTTGACAATTTTCTCCTCCCGGTAAGGGATGGCCTGATGATTGCCACTAAAATCCATTAAGTTGTAGCCAATTGTGGTTTTAGAAATCGGAAATACTCTAATAGGATACAAGAAAACTTCATTTTATTTAAAATTCGTTTTCTTTGCAAAATTGCTCTTTAAAGCTAATAAGAAGTCGAAAGAACCAACGCTATATTAAAAAATTTGATTTATAATCTTGTTTTGGGTTACTGTCTTTCTCCCAACGCCTGGTTCTCTGAATGAATATTAAAAATAATTTTTCATCACATAAGCATAAGCCCTCATTACGAAATGATCCAGGGAAGGATTATTCTTCCTGTGCCTTATTGAAATTCCGGTATCATCCAATTCACCTGTTTGTTTATCCTTTACCAAAAGCTTGTAATAAAAGGTTTCGGGAGGGTCATCAAGTGCGGGTTCCTGTAGCTGAATGATAACAAGAATATCTTCATCAATAATTTTACCGGATTCAATTTTTGATTCCTCACTAACCAAACCGGACTCCGACAACTTTTGCTCCTGCAAAATATGATCCATATTTTCTCTTTCCAGTACCTTCATTCCGGGCACTTTACTAAATTTTGCATTGAGCAATGCATGAATTCCCGTAATAGGGCCGCAATGCACCAGTTTCTCATCTCCCTTTCTATTACAACCTGACGTTACAACAGCCACTTTATTCCTTTCAGGTTCTTCTGCGGTATAATTTGTAGGTTGCATTCTAACAGATATACACTGGGTCCATTTACTGATACTTTCTTCATCAACAGCTATCATCTTAGAAGTAGTTGTTTCGCTAATAGCCCTGTATTTCAGATACCTGTAATTGTGCCATCTGGCATTACTGATCTCAGTTGTCTCCCTGTCATATACATAACCCCTCATTTGCTTCGGAATATCCTTGAATGTTATAGAAGCGCTTTTCTTCTCCTCGACATGGGCTTTGGCACGATCGGCTATGTTGTATTTAATGTATTGATAATCTATGGTTACTGTTTCTATCTTCTTATGATCCTCCGACATGACACCGCTAAAGGAAACGATTTCTTCAGAAACCGGGAAAGTGGTAATCTTGATCCCCGAAAAATTATTGCCCTCCAATTGCATGTCATCCATACTAACATTCACACTTACCGGTATTTTCTGCTCCTCTTTTTTTTCAGTAACCTCCGCAGTTTCGAAACGAACGGTCTTTTTAACTTTTTCAACAATTGCCGGAACACCAATAATCATATAGGCCTTTCGATATTCCCGTTGTCCCATTGCTACATTAACCATCAGGACAAAAATAAAAACTGTAGCAAAAACCTTGTTCAATGATTTCATCTGTTTATAATATTGATTTTAGCGGTCAGATGGAACTCACGATGAATTTTAATCATTCTCGTGTGTGTATTTTAGAATCACTGTTGTCCGATAAAAAATTAAGAGCAGGAAGATAGCAATATCTTCCTTGCTCTTTTTTGTAGTTTTGTTTTTTACCACAAAAATAAACTACAATGGATAAAACTACACATTTTTTTGGAACCTCCGTTTTCGG
>JAIPAE010000040.1 GCA_021740245.1 Bacteroidales bacterium
CTCTCAGTCCATTCATTGCAAGAGCTTTCATTTCATCTTCTCCCGGATAAATATATACCGGGGCAAGGTGTTTCACGCGTTTTTTAATTGCTTCTACAACAGGTTTTCCGTAGGCAATACCGCCGGTAAGAAGGATTGCATCAACATCACCTTCAAGAACCGCAGACATAGCACCAATTTCTTTTGCAACCTGATAAGCAAGGGCATCTTGTATCAGAGCTGCTTTTTCATCACCGGATTCGGCTTTTTTCTCTACTTCATACGCGTCATTGCTGTTTAGATAAGCTACCAAACCGCCTTTCCCTTTCAGCATTTGTTTGATCTCATCTTTTGTGTACTCACCGCTAAAACAAATTTTCACCAGTTGACCTGTAGGCAGGCTACCGCTACGCTCGGGCGAAAAAGGGCCATCTCCGTCTAATGCATTATTGACATCAACAACGCGTCCTTTTTTGTGAGCCCCAACACTAATGCCTCCACCCATGTGGGCTACAATCATATTAGTATTCTCATATTCCTGTCCCTGCTGCTTTGTGTGTGTGCGTGCTATGGCTTTTTGGTTTAAAGCATGAAATATTGATAAACGCTCAAATTTCGGATGACCTGCTATTCGTGCAACATCATCCATTTCGTCGACTACTACAGGGTCAGCAATAAATGCTCGCGCATTTGGAAGACTTTTAGCAATATCATTCGCTATGAGGCCTCCTAAATTTGATGCATGTTGCCCTAAAACTCCTTTTTTCAGATCAGTAAGCATCTTTTCATTAACTCTGTAAACACCAGATTTTATTGGTTTTACCAGGCCGCCACGACCAACAATCGCTCCGATCTCCTCAATCTCTAAGCCTGCTGTTTCCAGTTCATCCAGTATTATGCTTTTACGAAATTCATACTGATCCGTTATTTCTCCAAATGGTTTTAAGTCTTCTGTACTATGCTTGATGTTTTTCAGAAAAACCTCTTTATCGTTTTTAAAAACAGCTATTTTGGTGGATGTTGATCCCGGGTTAATAGCTAAAATGAGATTTGAATTCATACTTGTGTTTTTTAATCAATTAATATTGTTATTGGGGAACTAATCCATAGCTGCTGCCAAAGCAATAGACATCAGTTTACTTTTTTCACTGTCAGCTCTCGAAGTTAATACGACCGGGACTGACGCTCCCATAATAACCGCTGCTGAAAGGCCTCCGCCTAAAAAATTTAAGGTTTTATAAGCTACATTGCCTGCATTAATATCCGGAAGCATAATAATATCAGCATCACCGGCAACAGTACTTTGTATACCTTTATGTTCTGCAGCTTCCCTGGAAACTGCATTATCAATAGCAAAAGGCCCGTCCACTTCACATGATTTTATCTGTCCGCGACGGTTCATAGTACTTAAAATAGCAGCATCAGTGGTAGCTTCCATTTTTGGATTCACAACTTCTACAGCACCTATGATCGCAACCTTAGGATTCTTTACACCCAACCGGTGAAAACCTTCAACTGCATTTTTGATGATATCTGCCTTTTCATTCAGATCAGGAGCTATATTCATTGCTGCATCAGTTACTCCAAGTAGTTTATGATAATATGGCGATTCAATAAATGCAACATGACTCAGCGTTCCTCCTTTTCTCAAACCATTTTCTTTATCCAGCACGGCTTTTAATAAGGGGCCGGTACTGACATGTCCTTTCATTAAAATATCAGCATCACCGTTTTTTACTAGAGATACAGCTTTCTTTGCAGCTTCTGCCGGGTATTCTTCATGATGCATGGCTATTGCCTCAAGGTTAAAACCTATTTTCTTTGATATGATTTCAATCTTTTCTTTCTGACCAACAAGTACAGGCACTACAATGTTATCTTCTGTTGCACTTTTAACAGCTTGTAATACTGCTTCATCTTCGGCTGCAGCTACTGCCAACCTCTGAGTTGGCTTGTTTTTAGCCATCTCAACCAATTCTGATAGGTTTTTGATCATATCCTTGTTTTTTTATAATTACGTGCTTTGGGTGAACAAAATTAGTAAACCAACCGGAATAATCCCAGAAAAGATGATTGAATATTATTTGAATTGCTGTGAATGTGACTATTAATATTCTATATAAGATTGTATTATATCAGGCTATTCTGTTACTTCACCGGTATAATAATGCAGCATTTTTACTAATGCCCGTTGGCAAACAGGACAAAAGTTATCATATTTTGGCGATTTCATAGTGCAATCCGGGAACGGTCTGTAAACCCCTTTGGCTAAATAACCGCCACCTTCATAAACTCCTATTGTATTTTTATGTGATGAATCGTCAGGAGTTGGGATAGGAGTATTGTTATCCAGCATGTCCTTCCATTTGGTATCAAAATCAACCAATGTCGTTAAATTTGGTTCATAGGGTTCAACATTGGTCTTGTGATAGTCCTCTACAGCAACTTCCGATGTATAATATTCATCACCCAAACACCCAAAATGATGACCGAATTCATGAACCATCAAGAAATCAGCGTGATCATCATCTGAAGTTGCTACAGAATAAAAGTTGAAAATACCTCCACCGCCATATAGCGTATCATTAACAAGGATAAAAATTAGATCATATGGTGTGCATGAAGCAGCTTCACGTAATGCAAAGTGATTGTATGTAGTGAGATAACGTTGTGAACCAAACGTATTGAAACTGGCATCCAGAGCCGTATTTTTCCATTGACCTTTAGTAGGTTTATCTGTTCCTGATTCCTCAGAGATAACGTCAATTGTCCATACATTGATCTTACCTCTATGTTTGTCAAATGGGGCACATGTTAAAAGGTAGTCCCGGAATCGCTTTGCATCTTTGTGATATTTTACCATTTCATCTTTAGTGTAACCGTCAGGGATAATTAACAAATCCATTTTTTCTTTATAATTTCCGGCATCATAGATTATTCTCGTATGGTATTCTTTAGGCTTATCCTTTATTATAAAATTTGAAGCAGGGTCTATATCGTAGCTGTATATTTTGTTCCAGTTGAGTTTTTTGTCTCTTGAATAAAAAATGATGTTGACAGGCCCTTCAGGAAAGGGTATTTTAACCGATTCCTGAAAACTGCGGGATTCAGAATTTGCCATTTTTGTAGCCTGCCATTCATTGAATAATGAATTATAATGATAACTGTAAATCAATTCATTATCTTTCTTTAGGCTCACTTCAACTTTATAATTTCCGTAATCAAACGGATAAATATCATGATTCCGGTTTCCACTGAAATAAGGTTCAGCTATAAGACGATAAATGTGGATTGTTTCTTTTTCATTATTTCCATTATGTACGTAATCAATTCTTAATGCTTCTGGTTTTTGGGAGAAAAGGATTGTTGTTATGCTAAAAACAAGGTAAAGCAATAAATATAGTCGATTCATGGTATTTTTCTTCAAAAATATAAAACTTTCTCTGAAAAGTAAAGATGAACCGGTTCATGATCCGTTGGCCGGCGGAATCCACACGCGTATATCATAAGGGAGCCAATGCTATGATGACCGGCTTTATTGCCGAAAAGGAGAGAGTGGTTTGGATTTATAATAGCATGATGGGATAATATAAATGTTACCATACTCAAAACCATCACAATATTGCTGCGGTTTTTTTGTGTCAGGCAAAGGGAAGTTTGTATTTTTGGACAAAAGAATATTTATGGATTCACTACAACATAAGATAGAAGATGCATGGAATGACCGTGCTAAGCTTGGTCAGGATGATATACGGCAGGCTATATCGGAAGTTATTGAAATGCTGGATACAGGTAAGCTGCGCGTTGCCGAACCTTTGGAAAAGGGTTGGAAGGTTAACGAATGGATAAAAAAAGCAGTAATTTTGTACTTTCCGGTTCGTGAAATGGAAGAGATCAAGGTAGGGCCTTTTCAGTTTCATGATAAAATGGCTTTGAAAACCAATTATAAAGAAAAAGGTGTAAGGGTTGTTCCGCATGCCATCGCACGATACGGGGCTTATATTTCAAAAGGCGTTATCCTGATGCCATCCTATGTAAATATAGGAGCATACGTTGATAAAGGGTCTATGGTGGATACGTGGGCTACGGTTGGCTCTTGTGCACAGATTGGTGAAAATGTTCATTTAAGTGGTGGTGTTGGCATAGGGGGTGTTCTGGAGCCGGTTCAGGCAGCTCCGGTTATCATTGAAGATAATTGTTTTATTGGCTCGCGTTGTATTGTTGTTGAAGGAATCAGAATCGAGAAAGATGCTGTACTTGGAGCTAACGTGGTGATTACACAATCAACCAAAATAATAGATGTTACCGGTAATAAGCCTGTTGAACATAAAGGTGTTGTCCCGGAACGATCCGTGGTTATTCCGGGTTCATATACAAAAAAATTCCCTGCTGGTGAATTTCAGGTTCCCTGCGCTTTAATTATTGGAAAACGAAAGAAAAGTACTGATAAGAAAACTTCCCTGAATGATGCTCTCCGGGATTATAATGTGGCAGTATAATGGTAAAACGGTTTTTGATCATACAACCTGCTTTTATTGGTGATGCTATTCTTACATCTGCATTACTTGAGGAACTATATACAACCTGTCCCGAAGCTGAAATTGATCTTTTGCTTCGAAAAGGGAATGAATCTTTGTATGATAAACATCCATTTATCAACCGGTTATATGTTTGGGATAAGTCAAATAATAAAATCACGCATCTTTTACAAATAATCAGCGAAGTGCGAAAAACAAAATATGACCGGATCATAAACCTTCACCGATTTGCCTCTTCCGGATTAATTACAATGCTCGCACGGAGTAAAGTAAAAGCAGGCTTTGATAAAAATCCTTTTTCAATAAGCTTTAATATTGTAAAAAAACATATAATTGGAGATGGACGCCATGAAACAGACCGCAATGCAGAAATGATTGAAGATATTTCTAAAAAGCGCATTAGAAAACCGGAATTGTATCCCTCAGCTCAAAATTTCAGAAGTGTTGAAAAATATAAACAAAATAAATATATTTGTATCGCACCAACATCTGTCTGGAAAACTAAAGCGTTACCTGAAGATAAATGGGTGGAATTAATAAAGCAGATTAAAGACACCTACAGAATTTTTCTGATGGGAGCACCTGCTGATTATCAATCGTGTGAACGTATTTTATCGTTATCGGGAGGTGAAAATGTGCAGAATCTTGCAGGTAAGTTAAACTTGTTGGAATCTGCAGCGTTATTGAAAGATGCAAAGATGAACTATGTTAATGATTCGGCACCGTTACATCTGTCATCTGCTGTGAATGCACCGGTTACTGCAGTATTTTGCTCCACTGTTCCGGACTTTGGTTTCGGTCCTTTGTCTGATAATCGGTATGTGGTTGAAGTTAATCATAAATTAAGTTGTCGTCCATGCGGTTTGCATGGATTTGTTAAATGTCCTGAAGGACACTTTAAATGTGGAAAGAATATTACAATAGATCAATTAATCATGCCGTTGAAATAATATGAAAATGGACGAAGAAATAAAGAAATCCCTTAAAGTTTTAAATGATGGAGGTATTATCGTTTATCCAACGGATACCATATGGGGTATTGGATGCGATGCTACGAATGAAAAGGCTATCCGTCGTATTTATCATTTGAAGAAGCGACATGGTGATAAAACGTTCATTGTTCTGCTGAGTGATAAAAATCAAATCCCTGATTATGTGGATAACATCCCGGACATTGTTTGGGATTTGCTGGAAAGTTATAAAAAACCATTGACGATCATTTATAACAATGCTAAAAACCTTGCAAAGAATTTAATACGGGAAGACCAAACCATAGCTATCAGGGTTACTAATGATAAATTTTCCAGGCGTCTTATTGAAGAATTCGGTAAACCTATCGTTTCTACATCTGCTAACTATTCGGGTGATAATAATCCGTTGACATTTAATATGATATCAAAAGGTATTATTGATAGTGTGGACTATGTCGTGGATCTTTATCATCAATCGATGAATGAAGTGAAACCTTCAACCATTATAAAATTCCACGAAAATGGTGAGTTTGAAATTATTCGTTCTTAATCTATTAGCGATTCAGGGATGTTGAAAGTTACCGTGATTTTTATTAAGATGAATACGTTCTCTATCTAAGTATTGTTTTTGTTTTTCGATCAGGTAGACAGTATAGTAAGGCTGGAGGGTCGGATAATTGAAAAGAATCATAAAAGAATCCATTTCAAATAAATTCCAAAAGTTTTATAAATACTTTTCCATCTTTGATATATTCAAAGTAACACTGCCTTTTTTGTATCTTTGCATCCGATATGAACCTGAGTAAATCTATTCAACATAAAGCGTTTGATATAATCTCCCGTGCTTCTGAAGAGGTTGGATATGAGACTTATGTGGTTGGGGGTTATGTTCGGGATATTTTTTTAAAAAGAGAGAGTAAAGATATTGATATAGTTGCCGTTGGAAGTGGTATTGAGCTGGCCAAAAAAGTAGCTGAATTATTGGGTGAAAAAACCAAAATAAGTGTTTTCAAAAACTTTGGCACGGCGATGCTACACATTAATGACCTGGAGATAGAGTTTGTGGGAGCTCGCAAAGAATCCTATTCCCGGGATTCTCGAAAACCTGTTGTGGAGGACGGGACACTTCATGATGATCAGTTACGTCGTGATTTTACCGTTAATGCTTTAGCAATTTCACTGAATAAAGACCATTATGGAAAATTACTGGATCCTTTCAATGGTTACGAACATATACAGCAAAGAATAATAAAAACGCCGAGGGAACCTGGTCGTACTTTTTCCGATGATCCGCTTCGGATGATGCGAGCTGTGCGTTTTGCCACCCAACTTGATTTTACCATTGAAGAAGAAACCTATCAAGCCTTGATTAAGAATGCCGAACGCCTTAAAATTGTATCGCATGAACGGATAGTGGATGAAATGAACAAGATAATCATGGCTGAAGTTCCCTCAAAAGGTTTTAAATTATTATTCAATACCGGGCTTTTACAGCAATTTTTTCCGGAACTGGCAAATTTAGAGGGAGTAGATAAAGCACATAGTCAAAAACATAAGGATAACTTTTATCATACAATAGAAGTACTGGATAATGTTGCTGCCCAGGGAGGACACTTATGGTTGCGATGGGCTGCCATTTTACATGATATTGCCAAGCCTGCTACTAAAAGATATGATCCCTCAACAGGCTTTACATTTCATGGCCATGAGGCTTTGGGGTCTAAAATGATACCCGGTATTTTCAAGCGGCTAAAATTACCGCTCAATGATAAAATGAAGTATGTCCAAAAACTCGTTTTTTTGCATCTCAGACCAATTGCTCTGATAGAAGAAGGAGTAACGGATTCTGCTGTTCGCAGGCTCTTATTTGAAGCAGGCAATGATATTGAAGACCTCATGGTTTTATGTAAAGCTGACATTACATCCAAAAACAGAAATAAGGTAATCCGTTACAGGCAAAATTTTGATGCAGTTAAGAAAAAACTAGAGGAAGTTGAAGAAAATGACAGAATTAGAAACTGGCAGCCACCTGTTAGTGGCGAATTTATCATGAGAACATTTGGTATTAAACCTTCAAAAGAAGTTGGAATAATAAAAAATGCTATTCGTGAGGCTATACTGGACGGCCATATTGGAAATAATTTTCAGGAAGCACAGGATTTTATGCTTGAAAAAGCAAAAGAATTGGGTTTAAAACCGGTTAGTGAAGATCAAAAAAATACACACGGTAATGACTGATCGAAACAAGACATTGATTATTATTACCGGACCGACAGCTTCAGGAAAAACAGAACTGAGCATAAAACTGGCACAAATTATCAATACAGAAATTATATCAGCCGATTCCAGGCAGTTTTACCGGGAAATGAAAATAGGAACTGCCGTCCCGACTGAAAAACAAATGAATACTGTTCCTCACCATTTTATTGGCCATTTGTCAATTCATGAGCAGTATAATGTGTCAGATTTTGAGCAAGATATATTGATAAAGCTGGATGAACTTTTTCAGCAATATAACTATGTGATCCTGACCGGAGGATCTGGACTATACTTGGATGCAGTTTCTAAAGGAATAGATGATATGCCTGATATTCCTGCTGAGATCCGAAAATCCATTGATCATAATTACAGGGAACATGGTCTGAATTATTTGCGGGAATACTTAAAAAAGGTTGATCCGGTTTATTATTCTGAGGTGGACATCAATAATCCTAACAGAATGAAGCGTGGTGTTGAAGTATTTGAGGCAACCGGAAAGCCATTTTCATCATTTCGAAAAAAGACTTCCCAAAAGCGGGATTTTAAAATTTTGAAGTTCGGATTATTATGGGAAAGAAAATTACTTAACGATCGTATTAACAGGCGAACGGAAGAAATGATGAGGCAGAGATGGCTGGAGGAAGCCAAAGCTTTAATACCGTTTCGTCATTTAAATGCTTTGAATACCGTAGGATATAAAGAGTTGTTTGCTTATATAGATGGAGAAATGAATCTGGAACAAGCTGTAGACAAAATCAAAACCCAAACACGGCGATATGCTAAAAGGCAAATGACCTGGCTTAAACGTGATCCTGATATCTATTGGGTGGATATAAAAGACGATCCTGTTGACTATATACTCAGGACTATTGACCGCAGCGCGGTATAGCCCGTCAAAATATTGCTGCTATGCATAATACGGAGCGACTTAAGGAAATGTTTTATGAAGTGCAACAATGCAAAAAGTGCCCTTTGCATAAAACCAGAAATAAGCCGGTTTTTGGCAATGGATTGCCGGATTCATCAATTATATTGATAGGTGAAGCACCCGGTTATGATGAAGATCAAACAGGGAAAGCCTTTATAGGTAAATCCGGAAAATTGTTGGATAAAATACTTTCAGCGTGTAATTTTCACCGTAGAAAACATGTTTTTATCGGGAATGTACTTAAATGCCGTCCACCACAAAACAGAAATCCTGAACCAGAAGAAGTAAAAACATGTCTGCCTTATTTATTGGAGCAAATTGAATTAGTTGATCCTGCTATAATTGTGACACTTGGAGCTGTTCCGGCGAAAACGTTATTGGGAAAAGATTTTAAAATCACACAACAGCACGGGCAGTGGCAGTTATGGCAGGGGCGATTACTAATGCCCACATTTCATCCTTCAGCATTACTCCGTGACCCCGCAAAAAAATATGATGCCTGGGAGGACTTTAAAACTATTGTGATTAAATATCGTGAAAAGGTAGATGCCAGCCATGCTTGTCAATTCGTATAATACCTGATAAGAAATGGTTAGTGGAATAATGGTCTTAAGCTACCTTTGCAGAAAATTCAAAGTCGTATTGGATATGAAACAGAGTGTTTACTTTTCAATTTTTTGTTTATGAATAAATGGATTAACATAATCACCGGAAGTATTGCAGTAAGCTTCTCAGCTGTATTATGGGGATTGGATGGAGTGGTGCTTACTCCCCGTTTGCATAATCTGGAAATCGGATATGTGGTGTTTATGTTACATATGTTGCCTTTTGTTTTAATGCATACTTTTTTATTCGACAGATATAAGATCATTAGCAGATTTAAACCCTCTGATTACACTTTGTTTTTTGTTATTGCTCTGTTTGGAGGTGCTTTAGGTACGATTGCCATTGTTAAAGCCTTGTTTCTTGTCAATTTTCGAGAATTGTCAGTTGTCGTCTTATTGCAGAAGATGCAACCGGTTTTTGCTATTCTACTTGCTGTCATAATACTAAGAGAACGAGTAAAAGGAAACTTCTTTCTATGGGCTGCTGTCGCTATTATTGCCAGTTATTTTCTGACATTTGGCTGGAATCTGCCTCACATAAATACCGGAGGAAATACTGTACAGGCAGGCCTTTATGCACTATTAGCTGCTTTTTCTTTTGCCATTGCAACCGTTACCAGCAAAAAAATAATGTATCGATATGATTTTAAGACAGCGACATTTGTGAGATATGGAATGACAGCTTTTATCATGTTGCCTTATGTGTTATTGAGTAATAATATTTCACAAATACAGGAAACATCAGCTCATAACTGGATTATCTTTTTGATTATAGGTGTCACAACAGGGTCGGGAGCCATATTTCTTTACTATTTTGGATTAAACAAGATTAAAGCAATGGTTGCAACCATTTGCGAATTGTTTTTTCCGCTATCAGCCATTTTCTTTGATTATATAATTAATGACAGCAGGCTAACTATAATTCAATGGATAAGCGCACTGGCATTGATAGTAGCAGTAATAGGAATAAATATTGCCCAGAAAAAGCGAAGATGATTTTACAGGCTGAATCTGAGACCTAATGCAGAATAGACTTCTTTCAGGTCCTCTATTATCTGATCAGAAACAGGAATTCCTTCACGACGATATATTTCTTCATTTCTTCTTTCGGGTTCGCCCGGGATCAGAACTTCTTCGTGCTCATTATCAGGTTTAGCATTCTTAAAGGTTTGTATCCACTGATCCATGTATGCTTTAAATTCTTCTGCCGGTTGAAATCCATCAATCCGCATAACACCGAAAAAATGCCCAAGACCTTTTCCAGGCATATTTTCTTTAAGTGATAAATAAGGTACCTGGGGCGGCACAAACGGTCCGAAATTAGCTCCGGAAAGCACAGATGAAAAGATATCGACAACAGCAGATAAAGAATATCCTTTGTGGCTGCCATGCTCATAACTACTTCCAAGAGGCAAAATAGCACCGCCGCGTGTAATAATCGAAGGATCAGTGCTGGGCTTTCCTTCCGGTGTTTGCACATAACCTTCGGGTACTTCTTTTCCTTCTCGTTCTTTTATGGCCAGTTTTCCCCTGGCAATTGGAGTTGTTGCAAAATCAGCAATAAAAGGTTCTTCTTCACCGGCAGGAATAGCAACTGCTATGGGATTGGTGCCTAAAAAACGATCAACGGAAAATGTAGGGGATACTAAAGGATTGGCATTGGTCATGGTTATGCCTATCATATCCTTTTTTAGAGCCATCATAGAATAATAACCGGCTATTCCAAAATGGGAGGAGTTTCTCACGGAGACCCATGCTGATCCAAATTTTGATGCTTTCCTCATAGCATGACGCATTGCCCAGGTTCCGGCAACTGCTCCAAAAGACTGGCCAGCATCGATTACCCCTGTTGTGGAGGTTTCATGAACAATACGGAGATCAGGTCGGGTTTTTATTCGGCCTTCTTGCCACATCAGCATATAATCTTTTAAACGAACTATCCCATGTGAAGGTATGCCTCTTAATTCTGCCGACATTAATACATTGGCACAGATGGATGCATGTTCTTCATTACAACCCATTTTCTTAAATGCTGCCCGAATGTGACCATATAATGCTTCAAAGCGATACCGGTTATTGCTCATTTACTTGATTGATTTTGGTTATATTAATGCTTTCTTTAGCTATTGCTCTGATTATTGCAAAGCTATTGAAAAAAGATGAATTAATTTGTGAAAATCAATGAATTCTTAAAAGAAGAATCTCTAAACAGCAACATTATCAGTTGATTAGTTTAAATATTTCGTCAACAGGTTTTTTTGCTTTTGGCATTTTTTCTTGTTTGGGTTTCCCCACGGCAATAAAAGCGACCGTTTCGTAATTGCTGTCAGTCTTAAAAATTTCATCCAGCTCTTTAGAAGCCATGGTGGGGGCACTCATCCAACAGGCACCATAACCCATATCAACTGCAGCAAGCAGGATATTTTGCACGGCAGCACCTGCGCTTTGGATATCAGGATGTTTACGTACTTCATTGATCTTATTATGATCAAGTGTGACACCTTTTTCCAGAACACTCTCATAGTTACTCATCGTAACAGCGATGAGTGACGGAGCGTCTTTGAAAAAAGTTGCAAACCATTCGGTTTGTTTTTTTATATGATTTGATACCCTGGATTGGTTTTCCGGCAATGAGCCAATTTTCTTGGCCACTACATCAGCCATTTTTTGCAGGATATCCTGATTTGTGATTGCATAAAATTTCCATGGTTGTGAATTATTTACACTTGGTGCGCTGCCTCCCAAACGAACCATTTCTTTAAGGTCTTCAACGGGAATATTTTCTGATGTAAATTGTCTTATGCTGGTACGTTTCTCTACTGCTTGTTTGAATTCCATATTATTCCGGGTTTTGAGTTTTTCGAAATTGCTTTGATTTTGGTAAACACTCAATCCTGTTAAATAGTTCGATTCGTGGATTTTTTCTACAATAAAGTGTTGGTATAGGCAGATAAGGAAAACCCCTAATGCACGGCTGCGGCATAATCAAAATATCATGATAATATGGAATGGCCAGAGTGTTTTAAATCCCACTCATTTTATTTACCTTTGCACACTTTATTAAACACACAAAAATCATGAATGAAGCACTATTAGATCTTGAGCCAAAGCGCATTTGGTATTATTTTAAAGAGATACTGGATATTCCGCGTCCTTCGAAAAAGGAAGAAAAAATTGCTGCTTATCTGATGGATTTTGCCAAAAAACATAATTTGGAGGTAAAGAAAGATAAAGTAGGAAATATATTGATATCCAAACCAGGCACTTCCGGAAAAGAAACTGCCAAAACTGTTATTCTTCAAAGCCATATAGATATGGTAGGTGAAAAGAACAGTGATGTGAACCATAACTTCGAAAAAGATGCAATTGAAGCCTATATCGATGATAAAGGTTGGGTGAGGGCCAAAGGGACAACACTTGGCGCTGATGATGGCATTGGTATAGCTGCACAGTTGGCGATTCTGGAAGCCGATAATATTGAGCATCCTCCCATTGAATGTTTGTTTACTGTGGATGAAGAAACTGGCATGACTGGTGCATTTGGACTTGATGAGAACTTTTTGACAGGAAAGATATTGTTAAACCTGGATTCGGAAGATGATGGAGAATTATTTATAGGCTGTGCCGGAGGAAAAGACACTGTAGGAAAGTTAATTTTCGAACGTGAGACTACACCAGCCAATCATCTGGGATATGTGATTAAAATAAGTGGTCTGAAAGGAGGACATTCCGGCGATGATATTCATAAAGGCCGGGGAAATGCCAATAAAATACTGAACCGGTTGATCTGGAACCTTACTGAGGAGTTTGATGCGCGGCTGAATAGTTTTGATGCCGGTAATTTGCGTAATGCTATTGCACGAGAAGGAAAAGCCATTATAGCTTTACCTAAAGGAAATGAAGCCGGACTGGAAGCATTTGTACAACAATTTGAAAAAGATGTGAAAGACGAATTGCATGTAACTGAACCTAATGTTAAAATTGAAGCAGGTATTGAAGAATGCCCGGATGAAGTATTGAAAAGTGAGTATCAAAGTGCGTTCTTGAATATGTTATATGCAATGCCACATGGCGTAATTGCCTGGTCGCAGGATATAGAGAATTTTGTGGAGACTTCAACTAATTTGGCTGCGGTGAAAACCAAAGAAGACCATTTTCATGTTACTACAAGCCAGCGTAGTTCTGTAGAATCAGCCAAGAAAGATATCGGTGACCGTGTAGCCAGTGTGTTCCGGCTTGCAGGTGCTGCTGTGGAACAAGGCGAAGGATATCCCGGCTGGACTCCAAATCCCGATTCTGAAATTAAAGAGATCACCGCTGATTCATATGAAATGCTATTTAATGAAAAGCCTAAAGTACTGGCGATTCATGCTGGCCTGGAATGTGGCTTGATCGGGACAAAATATCCCGAATTGGATATGATCTCTTATGGACCTACCATTAAAGGAGCACATTCCCCGGATGAAGGGGTGGAAATTAAAACTGTTGAGAAATTCTGGGACTTAACCCTGGATGTGCTTAAAAAAATTGACTGATTATAGCTTATTGATATTGATAAAAAAACCGTTGAGGCATGCCTCAGCGGTTTTTTCAATATTTACGATGTTTCGGATATTTTATTAAAAGGGTTATGCCTTGTTAATGACTCGTGGAAGAAATCTTGCTTAATTTGAAATTACTTTTCTGTGAAATTTATAATACTTTTTATTATAGTCACTTCCTGTTGAGTACCCCTGATATCCTCCTCCAATATAGGCAGTATCTTCAATGACAAAAGATTCCAAATTGAAGGGATTCGTCATGGGGAAATCCTCCATCTTGAACCATTTGTCATGCGTCTGATCATAAGACCACATATCGCTGTAAAATTGCATAAAACCTTCAGCAATGCCTGCTCCAACAAATCCATAACCGTCAAGTGCAAAACCTACTGCTTCTGATCTTTTGCCACCTTCGAAATCTGATTTTTGAGTCCAGCTATCGGCTACCGGATCATATTCATATACTTTTTTTGTTGGATTTGACCGTCTGCCGGTTGCAATATAAGCTTTTGAATTCAAAGTAAAACAAGAAGGTTTATAAAACTCAGATAAAGGAAATCCTTGTTTTTCGCTCCATGAGTCAGTTGACGGGTTATAGGCCCATAAGGTGCTGTCTTCCATGAAGAGGACGAAGCCTTTAGATTCTAATGTGAAATTGGTGCTGTAACCTTCATCATATTCCGGGTATGAAGCTACTTGCACCCATGAGTCATTGGTTGGAGTATATTTCCATAAATCTTTAAGAGTATAACCATATTCATCATATCCAAGGCCTACGTATGCTTCGCCGTTGATAACAAATGAAGCAGCACCATATCTTGCACTACCAGGAAAATCATTAAGCTTAGTCCAGTTATCATGAATGGGATCATATCTGTAAAAATCTTTGTAAGTATCCACAAAGTTTTGAATTCCAAGGCCTACATATCCATATCCGTTTATGGAAAAGGATGTTGCTTCTTCCCTTTTAGCTCCGGGAAAGTTAGCAATTTTCTCCCATACATGCTCTGGGGGTGGATCTACTTGTTGATTGTTATTGTCGTCTTCATCATCTTTAGAACATGAAAAAACAAGCAGCGATGCCAATAAAAGTAATAAAATGTTCTTCATAATAAGAGCATAGTTTTTGATTTGGTTAACAAATATAAAAAAAATATCAAAAACACTTACTTTTTAATGAAACTTAAGATCATTTTTATGCAAAAAACTTAAATACACAGGCGAAAGACGAAACAGGCATAATATGCTTACGATAATTAAGGCCAAATTATTATCTTTGAAAAAAAATATTATGCAGCACCTGGTCGCACCTTCCATGTTATCAGCCGATTTTCTTAACCTGGGAGAAGCAATAGAAATGGTCAATAAGAGTGAGGCAGACTGGTTTCATCTGGATGTCATGGATGGTATGTTTGTCCCGAATATTTCTTATGGCCTACCCATCATAAAATCAATGGCACAAAAAGCTGAGAAGCCCCTGGATGCTCATCTGATGATCAAGTATCCGGAACGATATTTTGAGGATTTTCATGACCTGGGCGTGGAATATCTTACTGTTCATTATGAAGCTTGTACTCATCTTCACCGTTCCATTCAAAAAATTCATGATCTGGGGATGAAAGCAGGGGTAGCATTAAATCCTCATTCGCATATTAGTTTATTAGAAGATGTTATTACGAATGTGGATATGGTGTTGATCATGTCCGTTAACCCGGGATTTGGAGGGCAGAAGTTTATTGAACGTTCCTATACAAAAGTCACCAAACTTCGTGAAATGATAAAAAGAAATAACGCCAACACCCTGATACAATTGGATGGTGGCGTTACTTTAGATAATGCTTCCAGTCTTGTTGCTGCCGGAGTGGATGTATTAGTTGCCGGCAGTACTGTTTTTAAAGCAGAAAATCCCCAGCAAGTTATTAAGATGCTGAAAGATGCGTAATTAATTGTGTTAATCTTTAATTACTATTCGTTCTGTACGAGTTTCGTTTTCCAATTTAAATTTAACAATATAGGCACCGGCTGGTAATCCTGAAATACCGATTTTGGATTTGTTCAGTGCAACTTCTTTTAGCTGCTTTCCTTCCATATTGTAAATGAATGCTTTATTTTCCGGGGCTATATGCTCATCCGGTATATTGAAGTAAATAGTTTTACTTGCCGGTATAGGAAATGCTTTTATACCATCTTTATTGTGTTCAGGGACACTAAGGTTACTTGCATCCACAAACATGACATCATTATTCGAAAATAAAGGAACAATAAGCACATCATATTGGTCATCGTAGTAGATGTCTGCCGGATCAATGGCTGTATTAACAGCGCGATCACTACTTGAGGGTGGGCTCATTACAGATGAAAATTCAAGTACAGCATCCACATCCCAGGATGAAACATAATAAGTACCATTTGCTGCCTGAGTTAATCCGTCCATGTCGGAGATGGCCGTACCCATTTCAAAGTTCACTATACCATCATCACGATCAATAGTTTGTAAAGGAGAGTTAGAAACAAATGATACGACAACCAGGTCATTGTTATTGTCAAATAAGATACCATTAGGCGAATCTAACGACCATGAATCTGAAAGTAAACCATTGCTGCCACTTGTGGTCATATAGAAAATCTTACTGGCTTGCATATCAGTTATAAACAGTGTGTCTCCATTGGTTGTGATATCATTAAGCTGTTGTGCATCGGTAATTGTAACTGATTGACTAATGCTGCCAGAAGAAAGGTCAATGATATGCACTTTAGTGACATCGGTGACAAATAATGTGTTATTTGTTACACACATTCCTTTAGGACTGTTCAGTCCTGTTGTGATAAAATTCGAAAGTGTATGTGAGCTTACATCTACAGCTACAATTGTACCATTTCCTGCATTTGATATCAGATACTGGTCATTAACCGGATCATAAACAGCACTCTCAGGATTGTTGTAGCTTTGAGCGATTAACGATACACTTAATACGAATAATAATAAAAGAGCGTAAATTTTTTTCATAATGCATAAATTTAAATGTGATCTATGCAAACTTACGAAAAAATTGATACTTTGTAAAGAGATATAGATAGTAAATTATTAAACCCCAGAAAGTACCCAGTAATGCTCCGCCTAAAATATCACCTGGGAAATGCACACCAAGGTATATCCGGGAATATGATACAATGGCTGCCCAAATGATCAAAGGCCAGCCAATCCAACGGATATGAGCTGTAAGCAGCAAACTTAAAAAAACAGCAATGCCAAACGTATTAGAAGCATGAGAAGAAACAAATCCGAATTGCCCCCCGCATTTATTGTTTACTGTATGCACAAGTCCTGCCAGATCAGGATCGTGACAGGGCCTCAAACGCTCAAATACTTCTTTGAACCAATGGACCGAAGTCTGATCCGTTAATGTCACCAGCAATGCTATAAAAAATATTATTATGATGCCCTGTTTCCTTTTATAATAAAAAACTAAAAAAAGTAATAAAGCATATAGCGGTATCCATATGTATTTGTCACTGATCCACCACATTAATGTGTCGAAAAAAGTTGAATGAAACTGATTGAAAAACAAGAATAAATCTTTATCTAATTGAATAATTTGTTCCCACATACTATGATCCACTTAAATGATTAATTTTACCGTTCAAAAATAATATATGATTCGTTCGGTCACCATAATTGGAGCAGGAAATATTGCCGTTCATCTGGTCAGAAAATTAAAACAGATGGAACTACAAAAATTGACTGTTTATGGCAGGAAGGCGGATGTGTCTGGTTATCAAAAAGATATACAGCCGTTTCTTTCTAATGATCCAAATACCCTGGAAAAGAAATCCGACCTGGTGATCATTGCTGTTAATGATGATAATATTAGTATGGTTGCCGGACAAATAAAAGACTACGGGCAAATCATTGTTCATACATCAGGAAGTACTTCAATAAATGTGCTGGAGCAGTTCAGGCATTTTGGTGTTATGTATCCGTTACAGACATTCTCAGTGGACAGAGACCTTGACTGGGACAAAATTCCGCTTTTTATTGAAGCATCTGATGACTATACAAGAGAAAATATCTCAAAATTTGCAAATGCATTCACAGAAAGCATCCATTATAAGGATAGCGAAGAAAGGAAAAAACTTCATATTAGTGCGGTTTTTGTTTCTAACTTCGTTAATCATATGGTTGTTCAGGGCAAGGAATTAGCAGATAGTCAGGGCGTGGATTTTTCGTTGCTTATGCCGTTAATTTATGAAACGGTGAATAAGTCTTTTTCTATGGACCCATTAAAAGCTCAAACGGGTCCTGCTTTAAGAAATGACATAGTGACACTTGAAAAACATTTTGAAGCGTTGAAAAAATATCCGGATAAGCTCAAGTTGTACAAGATATTGAGTGAATCAATCTTAAAAAAAGGAAAAAACAATATCAATGAGAAACTATAAGGAGTTATTAAAAAAGATCAACACACTGGTTTTTGACTATGATGGAGTTTTTACGAATAGTGTTGTTTATATAATGAACGATGGGGAATTGCTCAGAACAGCCAATACAAAAGATGGATATGCTGTTTCTCAGGCTATAAAGCATGGTTTTAATATTGCAATTATCAGTGGTGGAAAAAATGATGCTGTAGCAACACGTATGAAGAACCTGGGCGTTGAACAAACATATACTCATGTTCAGAATAAAAAAGAATGTTTGCTGGAGTTTATGTCTGAAAAAAGCATAATACCTGAAAACGTCTTGTATATGGGTGATGATATTCCGGATATTCCTGCTATGAAAGAGGTTATTTTGCCATGTTGCCCGGATGATGCTGTAGAGGAAGTTAAAAGCATATGCCATTATATCTCCGACAATAAAGG
>JAIPAE010000041.1 GCA_021740245.1 Bacteroidales bacterium
GTATTTTGTCTGATCGTAATAGTATTGAGATGTGCAGAAATTGCACAGAAGGCTTATACCCATAAAAAATGATGGCAAGCTTTCACTTGCCATCAACCCTAAACCTAAAAATAAATAGTCATGAGCGCCTAAGTAATCTTATCATAAAATGATAAAGACCCTTTTTAGACTGTCATAATATCTTTTTCCTTTGCTTCTAATAAATTATTAGCTTTATCGGTATATTCGTCTGTTAGTTGCTGGATATCATTTTCCAACCGTTTCACTTCATCTTCTGGAACTCCTTCTTTTTCCAGTTTTTTAGCAGCATCATTTCCGGATTTCCGGATGGTTCTGATGCTGATTTTTGCTGTTTCTGTTACTTCTTTTGCTTTTTTTGCCAGATCCTTTCTTCGCTCTTCTGTAAGAGCAGGAACAGTAATACGGATCAGTGTTCCGTCATTTTGAGGATTGAATCCCAGATTGGCAGCCATAATCGCTTTTTCTATGGATTCCATTGTGTTTTTGTCCCAGGGTTGGACAATAATTGTTCGTGGATCCGGAGTGCTGATACTGGAAACCTGATTTAAGGGCAGCAATGTGCCATAACTTTCAACTTTAACGCCATCGAGCATGCTTGGGTTTGCTTTACCTGCCCGTATGTGCAACAGCTCTCTTTCCAAATGCTTAATTGCATTTGTCATCTGTTCTTTAGTGTCATTATAAATCGCTTGTGTTTCCTCACTCATAACTGGATGTTTTTTCTCTGGTTCACAAAAATAATATTTTAACAACAAAAAGCAATAATTTAATCATTTTACTATGATAAATTTTCGGTTTCTTTATTATAATTTGTATTTTTTGATAAAAAAAAGAATTCTAACATGTATTAGTGCACTTGTAAAAAATAAATAAAAGTATTGCTTTATCTGTAAACGTGTGTTATATATTGACATATAACTAAATGTAATTTTTTATTTATTTTTTATGTATAGTACAGGCTAACGATTTGATATTATCTTTATACCATAAAAATAAATCTGGAAATTATGAGAATTATTAAAAAGACCTTACTTGTGTTCATGTTGTTCACCCTAATTCAATCCTGTGATATACTAAAAGAGCTGGAGCTGCCGGAAAGTACGGGCTCAGCAGGACTTACGGAAGAACAAGTGGCAAACGGTCTTAAACAAGCTCTGGAAATTGGCACCAAAAATGCAGTTCAGGAATTGAGCAGGGAAAATGCGATCTATGGAAATCCCTCCCGGAGAATTCCTTTCCCTCAGGAAGCTCAAATTGTAGAAGAAAAACTGCGTCAGTATGGGATGGGCAATATGGTTGATAAATTTATTAAAGAAATGAACCACGGCGCGGAAGAGGCTATGTCAAAAGCAAAACCTGTATTTGTTAATGCGATTAAAAAAATGACCATACAGGATGCATGGAATATCTTGAAAGGACCTGATGATGCAGCTACACAATATTTTAAAAACAAAACTTCGGATGAACTGTATATGCTGTTTAAGCCAAAAATGAAAAGTACTTTGGATGACATGAATGTCACTAATCTGTGGTCAAGTGTGATGTCTACATATAATAAACTCCCTTTTGAACAAAAGGTAAATGCCGACTTGCCGGATTATCTGACAAATATGGCTATTGACAGGCTTTTTAATGTTATTGCCCGGGAAGAACTTAAGATACGCGAAGACCCGGTTGCGAGAGTAACAGACCTGTTGAAGAAAGTCTTCAGCCAGCAATAATGACATATTTTCGATCTTATCACGAGTAAGGGTTAACAGATAAGGATACAAAGATTATGATTGTAATTACTGCCGGTCACCTGTACGAATGAAAAGATTGAAAAAGACCTGAAACAGACCACTATACTAAAGCTTTAGACGTCTTGCATCAGAACTGGATTTAATGTATGAATAATGCAGCCCTTTTACAATTTAGAGTCCGGTCTAAAAAGATCACATTTGATTTTCAGCGGCTGTAATAAATTTTGATTTTTTTGACCAGACTCAATTTACAATTAAGAAATTGTTTCTGTTAGAAAAATATATTGAGTTTGAAGTGCCGTGCAGTATAGATCGTTTTATCAATGTTGTATTAACAACAAGCAATAACAGGAACGAATTAAATTCCCTGAAGCATAACTTAATGATATAAAGGATGTTGCATAATCGTGTGTAAGTAGCTTTGGAGAGGGTTAATCGTAAGTTATATATTTGTGTATTTTAGCTAAAGCATCTATTAATACAATGATAATTGAAGTACTATGACAAACAGTGGTGATAATTCCGAAAAAATGTATTATACAATAGGCGAGGTAGCTGAAATGTTTAATCTGAATACGTCAAACATTCGTTTTTGGGAAAAGGAATTTGATGTCATTAAACCACGCCGTAATAAAAAAGGGAACCGTTATTTTACAGCTAAAGATGTTGAAAATTTCCATCTCATTTATCATCTGCTAAAGGAGCGAGGATATACATTAAAAGGAGCAAAAGAAAAACTGAAGAAAGACCATGATTCCGCAGAAAAGGCTTCTGAGATATCGGTACGGTTGAAAAAAATCCGAAGTTTTTTAGTCGATTTAAAACAGCAACTTGACTAAAGATATTTTCTTTTCATCAGAAAATTATTGACATAATCGTAAATCCCTTCTTCCAGGCTATGTATATTTTCATTGTATCCGGCTTTAAACAGTTTTTGCATATCAGCCTCGGTAAAATACTGATATTTATCTCTGATATCTTTAGGTGTGTCAATAAAACTGATATTCTCCTCTTTGTTCATAGCCTTAAATACAGCTTTGGCCAAATCCACAAATGTCCTGGCCTTACCTGTTCCTATATTATAAAGTGCAGAACCGGGTTTATACTGCATCAACCAGTACATCATACTTATAACATCCTTAACATAAATAAAATCGCGGCTTTGTTCTCCATCCTTAAAATCCGGATGATGTGACCGAAACAGCTTCATTTCACCGGTTTTGGATATTTGATGAAAGGCATGAAATACTACAGAAGCCATTCTGCTTTTGTGATATTCATTAGGTCCATACACATTAAAAAACTTCAGTCCGGCCCAAAAAGGAGGTGCTTCATCCTGTTTCAACATCCATTTATCAAAATCGTTTTTCGACTTTCCGTATGGGTTCAGAGGTTTTAAATCGGAAACCAGATCGTGATCATCTTGATAGCCATATTCGCCCATTCCATATGTAGCTGCTGATGAAGCATAGATCAGCGGAATTTGTTGTTCTGAACAAAAATTCCATATTTTTTTTGTGTAATCTAAATTCAGTTTATCAAACACCCGGCTGTCAAACTCAGCCGTATCCGTACGAGCTCCAAGATGAAAGATAAAGTCAATTTCTTTTTTATCATTCACCCACTGAAAAAAATCATCCCTGTGAATACGTTGGTGAATGTTTTTTCTATCCAGATTTTTATTCTTTTCTTCTCTGGAAAAATCATCCACAGCCACGATATTATTATAACCTTTCCCATCCAGAAAATCCACCATTGCACTTCCAATAAATCCGGCTGCTCCTGTAACTATAATCATAACATTATTTTTTATCAGTACAAATGTCTTAATTCTTCCATAAGAAACATATAAAAAAAGATATTTTTTATTGAACATAAAGATATTTTATTTAATTTGAAGCCATAAAAAATCAACCATGGGGGATAAAAAAAAATTGGGAGTTGTATTAAGCGGTGGAGGAGCAAGGGGTTTTGCTCATTTAGGTTTATTACAGGTGCTTGAGGAAATGAAAGTACGCCCGGAAGTCATCGCAGGTACAAGTGCCGGGGCAATAGCTGCTGCATTTTATGCTGATGGTTATAAACCAAAAGAAATTGTTGATATTCTGATGGAGCGCAGCTTTATCCGTTATGCGGAATTATCATTACCCAGAAGTGGAGGTATAATGCGCTTAACTGGCATTAAAAGTCTGTTGGAAAAGAAATTAAAAAGCAAGAATATTGAAGACCTTGAAATTCCAGTTATTATTTGTGCAACGAATATGAATACAGGAGAAAGTGTCTTTTTCTCAAAAGGTGCTTTAGTTGAAAGAGTTTTAGCATCAGCCTCCATACCCGTTATTTTTCAGCTTATCGATATTGATGGGTTTCAGTATGCTGATGGAGGCGTACTTAATAATATGCCGGTTGAACCAATTAAGGATAAAGTTGATGTTATACTCGGTGTTAATGTAACGGCACCATCCGAGAAAAAAGATTTACACAGTGTTTTTGAGATTGCTGAACGTTCATTTCATCTTAGTATTTCAGCTAATGTTAACATACAAGCCAGGCTTTGCGATTACTATATAGAAATGCCCGAACTAATGGAATACAGTTTATTGAAAAGTTCTCATGGTAAAGAAATTTTTGACGTTGGATATATGAAAGCGAAACAATATTTCAAAAATCATCCGTTGAATCTTGATTAGGAAGGATTTTTATTATTACCCTGCGATTTATTGCCCTGCCTTTTTCTGTCTTGTTCGGACGTATTGGTATTTTTTTCCCATATCCTTTTATATTCATACGGTCTGAATCAATCCCTTTTTGTTCCAGATACCGCTTTACAGATAAAGCCCGTCGCTCACTGAGGCGTTGATTGTATTCGGCCGATCCAAGCGAATCCGTGTGTCCCTGTATTTCTATTCGCAATTTGTTATGACGAGCCATAAACCGGTACAACTCCTGTAACTGTGTTTTTGATTCCGGTTTCAAATATGACTTATCGAATTCAAAATATATCTTTTCCAGTTTAAAGGTAAATCCGGGTTTTGTTGAGTCTTTAACAGTTGTTAGAGGGTCATGTTTATCTACTTTTTTAACTTCACTTACAGCTATTTCAGGAGGATGACTTGCTATTTTCACTTTAACATCATCAAAATAATAATAAGCAGACGAAAATTTACCTTCAGAATTAGCAGTAACAGGTTTAATATAACGATTTGGCAAAAAGCTACCCAGGATAATAAATTGTTCATTTCCTTTTGCAGTGACAGTATCTGATATTAGTGTCCATTTTCCGGAATTATTAATAACTTTTCCTTTTTTTGATACTACCTGAGGTTTTGGATAATTAGTTGTCACGACATTCCTTTGCCGGACAACATTTGATTTTCTTGAATAGATCATACCATAAGTATTTACCTGAATAGGCTCTTTGGTCAGACAGGCTCCAATTTCATCTATCCCATACCGGGCTTCATCAGCAAGCGATACTTTAAAACTTATTTCATATTTAGCACCTTTGATAAGTTTTTTGCTAAAATGACCCATTACGTATTCTTTATAGTTTTTAAATTCCGGATTTCTAACGTAAAGGTGCAACCCAATATAGGCTTTCCCATGATAAGCTTCCCGATGACCAAATTTATTATCCGGAACGCGGCTACCTGTTTTTCCGCAAGGATGGAAGTAATCGGCTGATCCATCAGTAGGTTGTGACCAACCAACTACTTCCTTCATTCTTTCATGTCTGACTTTTCCGGGGCAATGATGATACGATTCAAAACTCCCATTTATTGACAGATTTTGTCCTTTTATTTGTGAAGCAGTCATAATAAATAAAACAACAAAAAAAAGGCTATATCTTAATGGTCTAATCATTACGATTTGGGAGCTCCAGACCAAACCCGGAAGTTTTGTCATCACGTTTCAATAAGAAAGCAAAGAAAAGCCCCAAAACTCCAAGTACTGAGAATATCAGCATCGGATTGGTATAGTCCAGCGGTTTGATTATTTCCACATAATATTTTTTGTTATTAAAGCCAAAGAATTTCTTGTTTCCGGAAATATAATCACCTTGTGCAATAGCTACTTCAAATTCACCATCATCATTGATATGATATTTCACACTTTTTTCAAGAACTTTTTGGCCAGTTCCTGATGTAATGGTCAATTTACCTTTTTGATGTGAGTCAGCATATTTGCTTTTTCCGCTTGACAAAGTATTACTGAAGATCAGATCATCCTCATTATAAGTAAACGGGCCATTATAAACTGTCGAGGTATCTTTTTTCTCATATAATGAAAGCTTTGCAGAATAATCTATAGTATCAGCCAACTGCATAAAATCAACAGATAATAAAATATCACCTTCTCCGATGTTGATATCAAATTCACCCTGCTCATTGGTCTTGACACTGTGTTTTTCACGCCATACAACTTCTCCTTTCATGCTGTCGCGATGGGCAACTACCGTAACTTTCATATTTGAATTAGCATTTGGTTCACCTTTACTGTTATATACTGCCCCGGAATAATCAAATCCACTAAGCTGCATTTGTTCAAATTCCGAAGCTTCAATTTTTTTCACGTAATCCGGATTTGAATTGTCCAGGACAACACCGATTAGTATAGGCATAGCCCAAAGGCCTATATTCTGCACCGAAAACATAAATCCATATGCGGTACCCAGTTTGTTTTCACCTACAATTTTTGTGACAGCCGGCCACATCGCAGCAGGTACAAGAGAGAAAGCAACACCCAGTATAAAAATCGGTATCCGGGGTTCAATATATGTTTTCGCAAACATAAGATGCGATACGATGAGTAATGCTGAACCAAGGTACATCAGGGTAGCACTTTTTCCTTTATTATCAGCAATCCAGCCAAACAGCGGGGTCAGTAAAATAGTCCCAAACATTAAATAAGATGACACATTACCGGCTATCTCCCGGGGGAGGTTAAATTTGTTCATTAACAGATCAGGGGCAAATTTGACAAACGGGAAAACTGCAGAATAAAAAGTAACACACAGTAAAGTGATAAACAAAAACGAACGATTAGTGACTAAAAATCTCAGGTCGCTCCACTTGAATTCATCTTCCGGATCATCAGTTTTAATTTTTTCCTGTCGGTCAAGCTTCAAATCCAGGAACATATAAATAATGAATATGATCAGTCCGATCCACAGCAACATCACTCCAAACCATATAGCATTGGTCCAGACAGGATAAATTAATTTAGGTGACAGAATAAGTACAAGAGCAGTACCCAGGCGGCCAATGGCTAAGTTTAAGCCTAAGGCAAGCGCCAATTCTTTTCCTTTAAACCATTTTACAATAACTTTTGAAAGGGCTACGATACTTGTCTCAGCACCCAGACCAAAAATAAAAAAACCCAGATACATCATTTTCAGTGATGGGGAATATTGGGTTAAAAATGAGTTCATGAAATTATATCCGAAGCCGCCGCTAAGGTAAGCCTCTGATGCTCCATAAGCAGTAATTCCAGCACCTATTGCCATAAAGAGGATAAAAACAAAACCAGTAATCCTGATACCCAGCTTGTCTAAAATAATTCCACCTACAACAGCCATTGCAAGAAATACATTAGGCACAGAGTAGGCTGACATAAATGCCCCATAATCCGATGAGGAAAAGCCCAAATTAATGGTCATTAAATCTTTTAAAGGTGATAAAGCATCATAAAAATAATAATTCATAAACATCACAGCGCTGGCAAGAATCAGCACGATCCAACGCATAAACGGATAATCTCTCAGGGATTTTTTTATCTTTTCCATAACACGGTATTTTTTGCTGAACCAAAAGTACAATTTAATGGCAAATTATCCAGAACTTGAAAAGAAAAAACCAAATCATTAGCTTTGATGTTATATTTGTAGGAAAATCCGGTAAAAATACTTTTTATGAGATATCTTAAATGTCTTTTCCTTTTGGCCGTTTCTATTGTAATCGTTGGATCAGCAGTTTGTCAAAACATATACCCTGATTATAAAGACGGAAAGCTTTATCTGGTTTTAGAAAAGTCGCATATTCAGAATACAGATATTCCGTTGAATTTCCTGGAGAACAATGATATTGGCATCCATATAAAATCGGTTAGTCAGCCCTTTGCTATTGACAGTGATACATTGAGTCGAACCTGGCAAATCAGTTTTAAACCGGCAGAAAAGGTTGATGAGTTTATGCAATATTTTAGCAATCAGCCCGAGGTTGAATTTGCTGAAAGAATTCCTTTAACACGTGTATTTCTGACACCCAATGATCCTTTATATTCTTCCACATCCTACGGTTATGACTGGAACTGGCACCTGGATAATATTCGTGCCGAAGAAGCCTGGGATTTGTCAACAGGTTCATCAAATGTAAAAATTGCCATAGTTGATAATGCCGTTTACACCAACCATGTTGATCTGCAAAACAAGTTTATTCTTGAAAAAGACCTTTCGGACAACGATAATAATGCCAATCCCCCTGCTGGAGGTACATCTTATGATAAATATGTGTGGTCGCATGGAACACATTGTGCCGGTTTGGTAGCTGCAGAAACAAATAATGGCATAGGTGTAGCCGGTATAGGATATAATGTTTCATTAATTGGTGTTAAAACTGCCCCGGACACATCCTCAGGAGAATACACCTACAATGGTATAGCCGGGGTTCAATGGGCAGCACAAAAAGGCGCGGATATAATCAGTGCATCATGGGGAGGCACCGGCTATTCAGCCGTCAATAACAATTTTTATAGCACACTTAAAAATAATGGCGTTATGGTAGTAGCAGCCGCCGGAAACGAAGGTGATGGGAGTAATCCTAAAAATTATCCTGCAGCTTATAATGCCGTAATTGCTGTTGGTTCAACAAATGCTGATGACAAACGCTCTTCTTTTTCGCAATACGGAGACTGGCTCGATATTTCAGCTCCGGGTGGTTTCTATCCGGACGAAAACAGCAGTTACAAAATTTCAGTATTGAGCACAACTTACAACAATGCTTATCTGGCTCAAGGAGCCATAACCGGAAAATACGACATTAGCCAGGGGACATCAATGTCTACGCCTATAGTCGCAGGAGTTCTTGGGTTGATGAAGTCCGGGTTCCCATCTGCTTCGTTTCAAACCCTGAAAAATTGCCTTATCTGGGGATGTGATAATATTGATGGCCTCAATCAACCTGCTTACACGGGAAAAATGGGTGCCGGAAGAATTAATGCCCTTAATTCGATTCAATGCATTTTGGGAACCGGCACTGATACTATTGAAGAAGAGGAGGTCAATGTGTTTCCAAATCCGTCTTATGGAGAAATGTTAATTCGTAATCTTGATTCGCAAGAGTTTACTTTAATGGTTTTTGATATAAGTGGAAAAAAAATATTATCCCGTCAATTATCTGATAATTTTATTAACCTGAAAGCTCTCGATGCAGGCTTGTATTTTTTGCATATTGCAACACACAATAAAAAACATGTGAAAAGGATTATTATCCAGCCTGATAATTAATTGATTTTGTTAAAATTAATTTGCTTTTGCTTTTATTTATTATTATATTTATCAACACTTTGTTAATCAAAAAAGTAAAAGTATGAAATATTTATGTACTCTTTTTTTATTATTGTCAGTAATGCTTTCTGTAACTATTCAGGGGCAAAATGTACCAAATTCAGATTTCGAAAACTGGTATATTGACACACTTTATGAGGAACCCCAGGGATTTTCAACCATTAATATACACCTGGCAACCATGGGGCTGCCTGCAGGAGTGGAAAGAACCTCCGACAGTTATAGTGGTAACTACGCAGTTAGCCTGACAAGCCGAAAAGCAGGAAATGATACAATTCCGGCATATATCGGAACAGGACCGCTTCAGGATATGGGACGTGGTATTCCATATAATGAAAACCCCGATAGTATTTCAGTGTATGTTAAAGAAAACCTAGTACCAGGAGATACTGCTGTTGCTTATTTCTTATTCACTTCAATGACAAATATGATAGGTTACGCTGAATTCCGGTTCTCTGATTCGGCTACCAGTTATCAATTATTCAAAAAAGAAGTTGTCTGGTTCACAACAGGTATTCAACCCGATTCTGTAACCATTATGATCGGATCAGCAGAATTTGGCGACATCAGTACGCCCGGTTCCAATTTGTTAATAGATAGTATTAGTTTCGGAGCCGGTTATTCTGATATTCCAAATCATAATTTTGAAACCTGGAATACGTTTTCTACAGAAACTCCTGAAAACTGGACTGTTTTAAATGCTATGAGCGACCTTTCCAATCCAATGGTCACCAAAACAACTGACAGCTACTCCGGAACATATGCAGTAAGCATCAAGAATAAAGTTAGCTTTTTTGGTGATACCATGGGCTTTCTTACGAATGGCAATTGGGGGGGAAACGGACCGCAGGGCGGTTATGGAGTATATGCCAACCCCAAAAAAATCACAGGATATTACAAATATACACCGTCAGGTCCGGATACAGCGCTTGCAGGGGCTTTTTCCTATGTTTGGGATAATGGTGCAGGAAAGTTGGTTCAGGTCGATTCCAGTATTCTGAAATTGCCACCAGCCAATAGTTATACTGCTTTTGAACTACCGTTGAATTATGATTTATGGCCATTGATTGACACTTTGAATATAACCTTTGCAGCCGGTAATTTCTTAACTCACGGTGCTCATGTCGGACTTAATTCAGAACTTATCGTGGACTCATTGAATGTTCAATTTATTACTTCTTCAATATCCCATCAATCTAATAGTGATTTATCTGTATGGCCAAACCCGGCTTCTGACATGATAAATATTAAAATCCCCGGTAAGAATTTCAGCAAACTTGAAATAATTTCTTTAGAAGGGCGGATATTAAGAGCTGTTTCTGTTGAAAACCAAAATCGCATAACTCTAAATACTAAAAACTTGCCAAAAGGCCTGTTGTTTTTTAAATTTGATTCTGAGAACAAAACAAGAACAATAAAAATAATTATTCATTAAGATACAAACTGTCCTGCGGATATACCCACTCATTAGCTCTCTTTTTTCATACCTGGTATGCGCACTCTCTAAATACGATTCGTGGGGCAGTTTCTTTACCAGGTCAGGATGAAAAAATATATCCTATCATTGTGCTTTAGCGTTATTTCTGTAGTGTTTTTATTGGCACAAAACGATTTACCTTCTGGTTTTAATCCTCAACCACGTGGCATTGATGGATTAAGGATTATGTTTTACAATGTTGAAAACCTGTTTGATACAAAAGATGATTCGCTTAAGCGCGATGAAGAATTTTTGCCTGATGGTGACCGCAGATGGAATGAATATCGTTTTTGGAAAAAAATAAACCATATTTCCAGTGTTATTGTAAGTGTTGGGGGATGGGAACCGCCGGGGGTAATAGGATTATGTGAGGTGGAAAATCTTAATGTCCTGAAAGCATTGTTTTATGGTTCCGGGCTGAAAAGATATGATTACGACATCGTTCATTTCGAATCTCCGGATGTAAGAGGTATTGATGTTGCATTAGCTTTCCGGCCCCAGAAACTTACATTATTGCATAAACAAGCTATACCGGTATATCTTGGAAAACTTTCCAGTCGCCCCACAAGGGATATTTTATATGCAAAATTCAGGACTTTATCTAAAGACACATTACATGTATTTGTAAATCATTGGTCTTCAAGATGGGGTGGGGAAGAAGCCACACGGCACAAAAGAATAAAAGCTGCCAAAACATTATGTCATTATACAGATTCTCTCTCGAATCTTTATACAGAACAAAACATTGTCATAATGGGAGACTTTAATGATGGCCCTGATAATGAATCCATATACAGTGTTTTAAATGCAAGGGATACATCTCATGGAACTTATCTTATTAATCTAATGGCTACGTTTAATCAAAACAAAACCGGAACACATTTTTATAAAGAAACGACCGGAGCTGAGTGGCATATTCTGGATCAACTGATCATTTCAAAACCTCTGATTGAAAATAATAACCTAAAAACATGTCCTAAAGCTCATATTTTTAATGCTGGTTTTTTAATGACAAAGGAAAATGGAATAAAAAAACCATACAGAACATTTCTCGGGTTTAAATACATCGGGGGATACAGTGACCATCTGCCGGTATATATGGACATATTTAATGATATATCTAATTCAGAATGACCAGAAAATAGTTTTTCTTTCCTTTTTGTACCAGGATATACTTCTCGTTCAGTAAGTCTTTTTCAGCAATCTTATAATCTTCGGTTATTTTTTTCTTATTAATACTGATAGCATTACTCTTGAGCATACGTCTTGCTTCGCCTTTAGAAGGGAAAATACCAGTTTCTTCTGATAAAAAATGAATAGCATCCAAACCCTGAAAAATTTGATCTTTTTTTACATGGTGTTGTGGTACTCCTTCAAAGACTTCCAACAATAATTTTTCAGGCAATGCTTTTAATTCGTCAGTAACATTTTTCCCAAATAATATTCGTGAAGCTTTTTGTGCTGCTTCCAGTTCTTCATTACCATGAATACGGGAGGTGAGCTCCACGGCCATTCCATTTTGCAAAATTCTCAAATGAGGCTCTTTTTTGTGTCTTCTGATCAGGTCTTCTATTGTTTTCTTGTCTTTCAGGCTAAAAATCCTGATCATTTTTTCTGCATCTTCATCTGACACATTCAACCAAAACTGAAAAAACTTATAAGGTGATGTTTTTTTGGGGTCCAGCCAGATATTTCCTTCTTCTGTTTTTCCAAATTTTTTCCCATCCGATTTTGTGATCAACGGACATGTTAAAGCAAATGCTTCTCCACCGGTTTTTCGCCTTATCAATTCTGTTCCTGTAGTGATATTTCCCCATTGGTCAGAGCCACCCATTTGCAATTTGCAGTTGTAATGATTATAAAGGTATAGAAAATCATACCCCTGGACCAATTGATAACTAAACTCTGTAAAAGACATACCGGTATCGGAATCTGTGCCTACACGTTTTTTGACAGAATCTTTAGCCAGCATATAGTTCACTGTGATATGCTTTCCCACATCTCTTATAAATCCTAAAAAAGAAAACTCTTTCATCCAGTCATAATTATTGACGAGCAATGCACTGTTTTGCTTATCTTCCGAGAAATCCAACAAAATTTTCAATTGTTCTTTCAGACACTGTTGATTATGCAGTAGCGTTTTCTCATCCATCAGATTTCTTTCTTTCGATTTACCGGAGGGATCACCAATCATACCCGTCGCGCCACCAAGTAAAACGATAGGCCTGTGCCCTGCGTCCTGTAAGTGTTTTAGCATCATAACACCAGTAAGATGACCAATATGCAGGGAATCAGCAGTAGGATCAATACCTACATAAGCTGGAGTCATTTCTTTTTTTAGTTGCTCTTCAGTTCCCGGCATCATATCATGTACCATGCCACGCCATTTCAATTCTTCTGCAAAATTCATGAGAAAGGTTTTTCCATTAAAAGTAGTGCAAATATAATTTGAAATTTTTATCTTTATGCTTTTAAGGCATTTTAGTCTTCAGATTTTTATAATATTAAACTATGATAGCAATAACAGGTGTTACAGGATTATTGGGGTCTCATTTGGCATGTATGCTTATAACGCATGGTAAAGAAGTTAAAGCTTTGCGCAGAAATTCATCTTCTCTGAAAACACTTGAAAAGGTTGCCGGATATTATTCAGATGATGTTGACCGTCTTCTCTCTCATATTCATTGGTATGAGGGTGATGTTACAGATTACTCAACTGTTGAGGATTTCTTGGACCAGGGAGATCATCTTTATCACTGTGCAGGAATTGTTTCATTTGAAAAGTCAAGCCGCCACCTTTTACATAAAGTGAATGTGGAAGGAACGGCCAATATAGTGAATGCAGGTTTGCAAAACAATATTGCCCGTTTGATCCATGTCAGCTCTATCTCTGCACTCGGAAGAGCAGGTGCTGATGGTTCTGTCAACGAGCAGTCGCAATGGAAAAATTCAAAACATAATACAGAATATTCCATTAGTAAAATGTTAGGGGAACGTGAGGTTTGGCGTGGACAAATGGAAGGTTTAAGTACTGCAATCGTGAATCCGGGGATTATTATCGGACCAGGCCCATGGAGCAAAGGTAGCAGCCAGCTTATAACAAAATTATGGAGTGGCTTGAAATATTATTCTTCCGGTGTTAATGGTTATGTTGATGTCCGGGATGTTGCAAAGGTAATGTTGTTACTTATGAATTCCGGTATTGAGGGTGAACGGTTTGTACTTGTGGCTGAAAATATCGATTATAAGCAATTATTTGAAAAAATAGCCAAAGTGCTTAACGTTACGCCCCCTCAAATAAGAGCAAATATATTCCTGGCAGAAATTGTCTGGCGAATGGATATGTTGCGTAGCTTTTTTACAGGGAAAGCTCCAGTGATCACAAAAGAAACAGCAAGAACTGCGATGAGCAAACATTACTATGATGGAAGCAAAATTACGCATTTTATCGATTTTCAATATCATCCACTGGATGATTCGATCAATTACACCGGAAAAAAATTTCTTAAGGATATCAAGCACTAAAATCCTTTACGGGTAATACTCATAACAATGCTGATAAGCAGAAGAAGTACACTTCCAAAAACACTGATCCTTGCAATATAATCGTCGTTTTTTGTGTAAAAGGTTTTAATGTCGTTAGTAATGATTTGACCTCTTAAAACATCTTTCTCCCAGTATTGAGTTGGTTTTATAATATCACCGCGCTGATTAATGAAGGCTGATATTCCTGTATTTGCAGAACGGGCTATATATTTTCTGGTTTCAATTGCACGTAAAGTGGCAAAATCAAGATGTTGTTTATGACCAGCGGTATTTCCCCACCAGCCGTCATTTGTAATAATAAAAATAACATTGGCGCCATTTAAAATATAATCACCAGTAAAATCTCCATAAACGGATTCATAACAAATAACCGGGGCAGCTTTAATCGTGGAATCAGAAGTATAAAAAACTTTACGTTCTTTGCTTTTTCCTAATGTCCCGATTGTACCACCCAGATCAATTGCGAGTTGTTCAACCGGTAAAAAATCAAGCACTTTTTTGAAGGGCATTTGTTCAACACCAGCAACAAGTTTCGATTTATGATATATTTGCTTACGGTCGGTTGTATCCAGCATTATGGCAGTATTATGTGCATTATAATAGAATCCTGCCTGATGACGCCTGGCTGACAACGGAAGATTTATAGTATCTTTTATTCTTGAAAAGGTTGAGGCTCCAATTACCATTGAGATTCCCGGGTGATTTAATATATATTGCTTTATAGTTCTTAAACCGGGTGCTTGATTTAACCTTTCTTCCCAGATGTATTCCTGTATTGCTGATTCAGGAGCAATGATCATTTTAGTTTTTGGAGTTAGCTTTTTATCCGCAAGGTTCAGAATATTCGAAACTACTTCCTGCGGAGGAATAGAATATTGTTCTTTGTATGGATCCAGATTAGGTTGCACAATGACCACTTCATGAGACTCTCCGGTGTCTTCATAGTTTGCATAAGTTATAGCCGAATAACTCAGCAATCCTCCATTCAGCAGAATTAATAGAATGAGATTTACTACTACCGAACGATTTAGTTTCCCGGAATCCATCCAGTTTTTTACAGCCAGAAACAGTAAAATATTTGATAACAAGATGTAAAATGAACCACCGAAGATTCCTGTATATTCATACCATTGAACAGCCCATGGACTTGAGCTGAAAACATTACCCAGGTTTAACCAGGGCCATGAAATATCCCAATGTAAATGCAAATATTCAAATGATATCCATAGCATGATTAACAACAAAAATCCCTGATAACGGGAATAAAGCTTACGAGCGGCAATATGAAATATTGTAAAAACCAAAGACATAAATAACGAATTCAGGCCAATGGCCATAAATGAACCTGCCGGTGTGCTGTTGTAGAGCCAGTAGGTAGTTAATGCATTCCATATTAAAAAGCCCGGTAAAACATAATAAAAGATTGCGATTTGTCTGAAATGCGAGCGGTTTTCCCGAATATGCTGATCAATAAATAACAAAGGTAACCAGGCAATTAAAGCCAAAAAGGAAAAACCACGTGAAGGCCAACTTGCTACCATCAGCAGTCCGAAAAGTGTTGATAATAAAAGCAGATGATATTTTTTCATGATATTCTTTTCAGCAATTATTGTTCATTAACTCGTGCCAAAAGTAATAAAGCAAGGAAAATAAAGTATAGAAAATCGGATCATTATCGAATAAGATACATTTTCCCGAATCCTTTTCTAAAAAACTGATCGGCTGCCGAATCTCTTTTTTCTATTGATTCTCCGTTCATATCTGTGATGACTCTATAGAGATATACGCCATTGGCTAAGCGGTCACCAAATTCATCAGTGCCGTCCCAGGCATATTCCGTAATATTTTTGCCGATATGAACAGGCCCCATCTCGTCCATTTCAATCTCCCTGACTACTTTACCTGTTACAGTCATAATCTGAATTTTCATATAATCCGGAACGCGTGAACCTGTGAGTGTAAACACAAAATGTGTCCGAGTAGAAAAAGGATTTGGCCAGTTTAAAACATTAGTAATTGTAGATTTATTAACAACTTCAAAATTAATATCATAATCGATATTTCCTGATTTATTGCCAGATTCATCCTTAGCCTGTACCCTTAAATTATATATTCCGTCTTCCTGAAAATCCCCCTGATATTCAATTTTACATTCGTTTTCCGGTAATGATGCCGGATGGAATATTAGCTCATCTACCCCCTGGGAATTGAAGTTTAGCTTTTTGTAGCTTTGCTGAGATGGGATTTTCAGGAAAACACTAATATTAGAAGTATCTTCTAAAGCAAGATATTTGTTTTCATCTTTTAAGGTAATTAAAATATGAGGTCGTGCGGAAACGATATCGCCGTCCATGATATGCACACCATCAAAAGTTACATCTAATAATGGATTGCTCTCATCTGTTTTTACATAGAAAGGAAGCTCGGCAATATTATTGATATGAGTTAATTCGAGCTGGTCATTATCCGGGTTAAACTCCACCCACAACCTGTTAAGATTTTTTAAATCTCTGGTATCAAAGCTGATAGTGTCAATTAAAACATCTCCGGAGGGATGAGGCCTTAACTTATATTCACTTATTGGCTGCTCAATACGATTATGATCTACGATCCAGTATTTTACCTTCAGGCTGTCCATATCATAATTACTGATATTTTCTGTTGCGATAGACATTCTTACTGTATCGCCCTGCAATAAAGTATCATTGTAAAATGAAAAGCCTTTTTGGGGATTGATGGCAGTTTCAGGAGCCCCGGCATATATTACCTGCCATTTTTTTAGTTGTGCCGGCGTATTAAGTGAATCATCACGGGTTTTCATAATCAGTTGTATCCACGGATAATTATTAGCAGTTACATAATTATCAAGAGAATTAACATCTGTAGAATCCAGTGGCAGGTTATTGATAACTGTATCCACTGTTCCATCATTTTTTATTCCAATAACATCAAATTCAATATAATCCATGTGAATACTGTCACTATAAGAATAATCCCAGTGTAATGATTTCCATTTTTTTGATGGACCGATAATTGGTGATTTGATATATCCGTTTTTCCATCTAGACTTAACACTGTCTGTTAAGCTGATTTTATCTAGCGGGCCTGAACCAACAGATTCATGAGCATCACCTATGTTATAACCCTTTTTACCGAAGATAATATAAGGTTCATCATTATTAATCGTTCGTATATATGAACTGCCTATGCTTTCAAAAGCTTGATAAAGTTGATTCGTATAGTTTTCTGCATTATGATTTTGTGCACTGTAAGCCAATACAGGAGTACCGTTTGGAAGAGAATCAATAAAATTTACAATGGTATTAAACCACCAGGATTGAGGAGCTTCATACAATTTACTCCAGCCAACAGTACTGTTTGTAAAAAATTCTATGGTTGGCAAATCACCGCTTGAGCAATGTACATTATTATATTCTCCAAGCCCGTTAGGTTTTATTGCACTTGCCCTGCTAAGAAATGGTTCTCCACTGAGGGTATCAAAAACAACAAAAAGCATTCCTATATAATCCGGATGCTGTTTTAGACAGGTCCAAAATCTTCTGACATCATTATTGATACTGAAAGATACATTGTAAACATCAACATGGGGATATACTCCTGTTTTTACAAAAATTTCATTGGTTAAATTAATAAAACGAAATTTGCGATTAGTGAAATCCTGATTTATATATTGATATTCATTGGCATTAAATTGTGGGAAATGAGCCTGAGCCCAGCCCGTTTTACTGTTGATATATTGGAAAGAGCTTCTTCTCCAGTCATAATTTCCTGTATTGACAGAATCAATACTAACCCGCCAATAATATACCACGCTGTCCTGAAGGGTCAACGGAGGCATCCATTCAATAACACCTCCCTTTGATTGAATTGTTGTTGATAAAAACACAGGGCTGCTGAAATCAGGTGTAGTATCAATCTGAAAAACAAAATCTTTAGCTTCTGCAAAAGGATTGCTT
>JAIPAE010000042.1 GCA_021740245.1 Bacteroidales bacterium
GATAATCCGCCGGTAATAGTGGAAAGTACCGGAGTTTGTTTTTCAGCATCAATGGCCATGCCCAGCAAAGTATTGATCAAAGACAAAGCGTCAGCGCCAGCATCGGTTACCACACGGGCGATCTCAGTTACATCCGTAACATTCGGTGACAACTTTACAATGAGTGTTTTCCTATATACCTTGCGGACTTCTTCCACCACAGCTTTCGCAGAAGGACAGCTGGTTCCAAAAGCCATTCCGCCTTCTTTTACATTCGGACAGGATATATTCAATTCGATGCCGGGAATCTTATCCAGGGCATTGATCTTTTCAGCCACATCCAGATACTCATCCACTGTTGAGCCGGATACATTCACCAGCACATTGGTATTATAATCTTTGATCTTCGGATAGATATCGGAAACAAACTTATCCACCCCCACGTTTTGCAAGCCAACAGCATTTAGCATTCCCATTGGTGTTTCTGCCATCCGTGGATAGGGATTTCCTTCGCGATGTTTGCCTGTGGTTCCTTTAACGACAATGCCACCCAAGTCGTCCACGCGGATAAAATCATCAAATTCGGGGCCGTAGCCAAAAGTGCCTGAAGCTGTCATGATGGGATTTTTCAGCTTCAGCTTATCGATATTAACGTTCAGGTTTACCATTTCAATTCTTTTGTGTTAAAAACAGGACCGTCTTTACAGGTTAATTGGTGACCGCTGGTTGTATCCACCACGCAAGTGAGGCAGGCACCAATACCACATGCCATGGTATGTTCCAGGGAAACTTCCGTATCTATTCCGTGCTTCTTTCCGAAGTTATCCACAGCTTTCATCATAGGCTCCGGGCCACAGGCATAAAGTAATTCATAATCCGGGGCATCTTGTTTCATCCAGGGATGATCGGTTACAAAGCCTTTAACGCCATCAGAGCCATCTTCGGTTGTAATGGCTACTTCACCAAAAGCCTGGTATGCCGCAACTTCAGAAATGTCTGATATAGTCTTGCCCCCCAGCAGGATATTGGGTCTTAGTCCTTTTTCAGCGATCTTACGGGCCAAATATAGCATAGGAGCCACTCCGCAGCCTCCTCCGACCAACAACACATTACTGCTGTCAGGGATGGTAAATCCATGCCCTAACGGCAGGATAATATTCAGGTTTTCGCCTTGCTGTAATTCGCCAAGGCGATGCGTCCCCTCTCCTACCTTCTTGATAAACAGGCTCATTATGTTATTGTCGTAATCAACATCGTGAACAGAAATAGGACGGCGAAGCATCGTATTAACAGAACCATCAACGCGAACCTCCACAAATTGCCCGGCGAATATTTCCGGAAGCGGCTGCTGACCTTCTAATTCCAGAACGAAATGCTCATGGTTTAAAGTCTTGTTGGCCACTACCGTGAAGTCTATGATCTTTTTCATTATGGATAATTTTCATTGCCTAAAGCTGTGCCAAAAATACGAAAATCAGATAGCAATGGATTATAAAATGACCATGAAAATCTATTCGTGTATTCGTGGCTAAAAAAAAGCCCGTCAAAAAAGACAGGCTTTATTTAAGGATATTACAATTTATTTTTCTTCTTGCTCGCCAGCTTTATCATCCTTTTTCTCATCCTTGTTTTCTTCATTCGGCTCATCTTCCTTTTCTTCTTCAGCAGTCACAAAGCTTAGCATGTCAGCATCGTGCAGGTTATTGTACCATTTCATCACTTTCTTGATATCGCTGATATACACCTGGTCTTTATCATAATCCGGGACAACTTCTTCCATAAAAGCCTTCAGTTGATCAGCCGGATCTTTATGAGAAGGCGCTTTACCGCCCTCTGTTTTTTCATATATCCGTTTAAAAACATCTTTTAAGGGCATATCTTCACCATCAGTAAAAATACTGATTTCTTCCAGTGAACTCACAGCCTCTGTTGCATGCACCGGCATACGTTTACCATCGTTCAAAGACTCTACAATAATGCTGTTCTTTGCCTGGGCCACCATTTTAAACAGCCCACCTTTACCACTAATCGCTAAAATTTCTGTCAAATCCTTCATAATACTCCTTATCCATTATAAATTCAACCATCAAAAATAATCAAAATGAATGTAAATATACTTATCGTTTCAATAAAATATAATTCTTAAAATCCCCAGCTTCACGCATGCCGGGAACATGATTCTTGATCCAGCTAAAGGCCTTATTTTTAAACGTTTCGTGCTTGTGCTTTTTCCGGCCGGTATTTGGTTTTCCGCTGTATCGCAGTTGTTCATTCCAATCGAACCGCGAGATCCAGTTATTCATCACTTTGGGATGAGTTCCTTTAAACTCATCCAAAAGATTTAACGGACCATAATCGAATACAAATTTGCGGCGGGCTTCCATTTCTTTCACTTTGTCTTCTCCTTTATGGATCGTTGCCAAAGCTTTTGTTTTATTTTTCATCAGCTTAGGAGGGCGCACCCAACCATAATGATACACATAAGCATCCAGCTCAACTACTTTCAACTTAAAGGTCCCTTCCTGTTGCCGATAGTTCAGGCCATCAAAATCAGGAATCCGGCGAAATGACTGTGCTGACTCCCATGAATGAATATCCGCCCGGTTGCGGATTATGCGTATTTCCTTTTTATACCAGCTATGGGCTGTATGATAATGGTAATAATCTCCCCAGAAATGAACATATTGCAACAGCATCCCTTCCACCTCCTTATCATCCAGGTAAGTTTCACACGCCTGCTCAATTACCGGTAAATATTTTTCATGGATTACCTCATCTGCCTGCAGGTAGATAAGCCAATCACCAGAACAATGCGATTTAGCAATATCTGTTTGATGGGCATTTTCCATCCCCTGTGGATATTTCTCAAGATCCCATACCGTATCCACAATTTTTAGTTTGTCGGTAGGTATTGATTCCACAATCTGACGCGTCTTGTCATCCTCATCGCAATCACCCAAAGCTAACACAAATTCATCCACTATTGGTAGTATTGATTCAATGGCTGCGCGAATGGGATAATAAAGCTTATCCGCATTTTTAACCATCGAAAAACCGCTAATTTTCATTTTTTCCACATTATTTTCAGGAGGCAAAGATAAGAAGAATGAATTGTGAATAATGCATGAAGATTACCGAATTTGGTAAAGTTACTGAAGTAATGCTGGTTCAGGAAATCATTATAAGTTACGGCAATATTCCATACGCAATACGCATTACCAACGTACTATTGTACAATCATATCAGCACTTCTGCACAAAGCAAAAACTACTCCCCGCTCATTTCTTCCATATCAATGGCTTCATTCAAAAAATCGTTCAATGGATGAAGAATTTTATATGCTTTTAATATTTCAGGAATTGCCTGATCGCTCAGTAAAACATCATCGTCCAGTTGATGCATGGCCACCATTGTTTTCATCTTTAATAAATCCTGATTGGGCGCTTCATTACTATAACCTTTGGGCAGATGTTTCAATTCATCTCCCATGCTGCTCACGGTCCCGTAATATTTTTTGAATTCCGGTTTTCCAATGATTTCCCTCAGAATATGACCATTGTAATATATTTCCTTTCGAATTGCATCCAGCACTTCTTTTTCAGGATGATAAATTCCACCACCAACCATTGAGTTTCCCGGCTCAAGGTGGATATAGAGTCCCGAATATTTGCTTTTTCTCCCACCACGTGCTATCACTGCACCAAAATTTGTTTTATACGGTCTTTTATCTTTACTGAAGCGTAGATCACGAAAAATACGAAACATCGTCATCTTTGGTGTCAATCCCTGAAATGCCGGATTTAGTTTCATTAACGCCGGGATGAGTTGATCTAAAAAAGCTTCTACTGAGGCTTTAGCGAATTGATACTTCCTTTTATTGGCATGATACCACTCCCGGTTGTTGTTTTCACGAAGTTGTTGTAGAAATTCAAATACGATTGGATCCAGGATTTTCATAAAGTTTGTTGTCCTTTTGGTTTCGTTCTAAAGAAATAAATTATACCCGAAGCTGATATCCACTCAGGCTGAATCCGGAATTTAGCTTTTTCCTTTGTTTTTATTTCTGATCTTGCAGCAACGGACTTGTATGCTAATTTATTCTGTCGTTGATACTTTTGACTTTGTGCGTATACTCTGCCGGTTTTTACAGGCAGAAAAAACCTTACAAGCTCATTTATACTGTGTTACAATTACCCTAAAGTTTTGAATATCATTATCAGCCGGAGGTTATTTCAATTTTTCCATCTGCACTTTTATCAAACGGATCTTCTCCTCGGCATCAGCTTTTTTCTGTTTTTCTTTATTCACGACAGCTTCCGGGGCATTATTTACAAATCGCTCATTACCCAATTTTTTCATCACTCCTTTAAGGAAACCCTCCTGATATTGGAGTTCATTTTGGAGCTTTTGCAGTTCTTCTGCTTTATTGACGGAACCCTCGAACGGGATAAACATTTCAGTAGAACGCACAAGTACCTGCAATGCATTGTCAATTCCTGTATCAACAAACTCCAATTTCTCCAGATTGGCCAGTTTAATAACAACAGGTGCAAATGCGCCCAGGGTTTCATTTTGTTTCCCACTAATAAACAATTGCAATTTTTGCTTCACCGGGATATTTTTATTATTCCGGACATTCCTCACGGCCATCACTGTTTCCCGGGCAAAAGCAAACCGTTGCATAAAAGCAGGATCAAATCCGGTAGCTTCGGGCATATCGGCAATCATAACCGACTCTCCATCCTGGCGTCCACGTAGCAATTGATATACTTCCTCGGTGAGGAAAGGCATAAAAGGATGCAGGATTTTCATCAATTGTTCAAAAATATCCATTGTTTTTTCAATGGTCCAGCCGTCAATGGGTTGCTGATAAGGAGGCTTGATCATTTCCAGAAACCAGGAGCAAAAGTCATCCCAAATCAATTTATAGACAGACATCAGCGCATCGGAAATTCTGAATTTAGAAAAATGATCATTGATCACTTCCATTTCCTGCATCAATCTGTTTTGCATCCATTCCACAGAGATTTTATTATTCAGCGGAACTTCAGTTGTCTGATCGCTATCCCAACCTTTCACCAATCGCATAGCATTCCAGATTTTATTACTGAAATTTCGCCCTTGCTCGCACAAAGCTTCATCAAAAGGAAGATCATTACCGGCAGGTGAGGTTAACAGCATGCCGATACGGACTCCATCGGCGCCATATTGTTCTATCAGCCTAATGGGATCGGGTGAATTCCCCAGCGATTTGGACATTTTACGCCCCAGTTTATCGCGGACAATGCCGGTCAGGTATACATTCTCGAATGGCTTTTCATCTCTATATTCGTATCCGGCCATGATCATCCTGGCCACCCAGAAAAAGAGTATTTCCGGTGCGGTCACCAAATCATTGGTTGGGTAATAATAATTCACTTCGTTGTTTTCCGGATTGCGGATACCATCAAACACTGATATCGGCCAAAGCCATGAAGAAAACCAGGTATCCAGCACATCCTCATCCTGGCGTAGATCGTCCATAGAAAGCTCAGGGTTATATTTTTCCCTGGCCATTTGCAGGGCTTTTTCTTTGGATTCAGCCACCACAAAATCCCTGTCAGGCGTATAATAAGCCGGAATACGTTGTCCCCACCACAGCTGACGGGAAATACACCAATCCCGGACATTCTCCATCCAGTGGCGGTAGGTATTTTTAAACTTCGCCGGGTAAAACCTGATATTATCATTCATCACATTATCAAGCGCAGGCCTGGCCAGGTTTTCCATGTCTAAAAACCATTGCAGGGACAATTTGGGTTCTATAACAACATCTGTACGCTCCGAATAACCTACTTTATTTGTATAATCTTCTGTCTTTAGCAAATAGCCTTCCTTCTCCAGGGTCTGAACCATTTTTTCACGCACTTCAAAACGATCCTCTCCTACAAAATACTGAGCTTCTTTGCTCATCGTACCATTATCTTCAAAGATATCGATGGAGTCCAGCTTATGCTTTATACCGATTTCATAGTCATTGACATCATGCGCAGGTGTAATTTTCAATGCACCTGTTCCGAATTCCATATCCACATACTCATCCTCAATCACTGGAACTGAACGGTTAACAACAGGAATAAGCACCCGCTTTCCTTTAAGATGCTGAAAGCGGTCGTCATTTGGATTAACGCAAACAGCAGTATCGCCCAGGATAGTCTCAGGTCGCGTGGTAGCTATTGTCACGTGGCGGTTCTGTTCTCCCTCCACCGGATAGTTCACATAATACAGTTTGGATGCTTCCTCTTTGTATATCACTTCCTCGTCGGATAACGCGGTTAATGCCTGCGGGTCCCAGTTTACCATTCGCACACCACGGTATATCAAACCTTTGTTGTATAAGTCGACAAACACCTTAATAACAGACTCATACATATCATCATCCATAGTGAATTTCGTCCGGCTCCAGTCGCAGGATGCTCCCAGTTTTTTCAACTGTTCCAGAATGATTCCACCATGCTTTTCTTTCCATTCCCAGGCATGTTTTAAAAAATCATCACGGCTTAGGCCAGCCTTTTCTATTCCTTCATTTTTAAGCTTTTGCACAACTTTGGCCTCGGTGGCAATGGACGCATGGTCTGTTCCCGGCACCCAACAAGCATTTTTGCCCTGCATGCGTGCCCTTCTAACCAAAACATCCTGAATCGTATTATTCAACATATGCCCCATATGCAAAACAGCTGTCACATTAGGTGGAGGAATTACTACCGTATAAGGCTCACGTTCATCAGGTTTGGAATGAAAAAACTTGTTCTCCATCCAATAGGAATACCATTTATCTTCGGTCTTTTTCGGATCGTACTTTGAAGGAATTTCCATGCTGAAAGATTTACTGATTTTGTTAACTTTTGAAGGATCAAAAGTAGTAAAAAATCATTTCATCAGCGTGCTGTAATAACAATTGCAGATAAGATTTCGCATACAATTTTTTGAAGGCTTCATGCGTTTTTATCATAATTATTTTTTAAAAACGACCTGTTGAAAAGTAATTTTACCCCATCTATTAAACTCTCTTATAATAAGTAATTTTACGCTGAATAAAACTATGGTTATGAAAAACATAAAGATATTGACGATCAGTGTCTTATTGCTATTTTTTGGTATTTCTGCAATGGCTCAGAAAACGGCTGCATTTCAATCGCCTGATGCCTTATATAAATCGGCTTACGAACTATTTCAAAAGCAAAAATACGGTGTCGCTCAGGAACAATTTACAGAAGTAACAGAAATGATCGATGCGCCTTCGTCGTTGTTAAGATCAAACGCTGAATACTATGCTGCTTTATGCGCACTTGAGCTATTTAACGAAGATGCAGAAGAAAAACTAACCCGTTTTATCGAAGACCATCCCGAGCATTCCAAAGTTCGTACTGCTCACTTTCAACTAGGTAAATATCAGTATCGCAAAAACAGATACCGTCATGCTATCAGGAGTTTTCAACTTGTTGATGTTTATGATCTGAACAGTGAAGAAAGAGACGAGTACAACTTTAAGCTTGCTTATTCTTATTTTATGTCTGATAATAATGATGAAGCCACGAATTATTTTTATAAACTTATCAAAAAGGATAATAAATATCATGATCCGGCCAATTATTATTACGGACATATAGCCTACGAAAAAGGAAATTATGAAACAGCCCTCGAAAGCTTTAATAAGCTATTGGACAATAAAATATTCAAACCGATTCTTCCCTACTATATTACTCAGATTTACTATCAGCAAAAGAAATTCGACAAGTTGCTAGAAGTTGCTCCCGGACTCTTGAAGGATGCAACGGAAAAGCGAAAAGCTGAGATAGCCCGTCTTATCGGTGATGCTTATTACAAAACAGACCGTTTTGATGAATCCGTTCCATATCTTGAAAAATATCACGAATTAACACGCCGGAGTTTAACACGGGAAGACCATTATCAACTGGCTTATACCTATTATCGTATAAAAAAGTACGAAAAAGCAATATCTCATTTTGACAAAGTGACAACCATGGAGGACACAATGACTCAAAATGCTTACTACCACATGGCGGATTGTTACCTGAAAACCGATCAGAAAAAATTTGCTTATAATTCATTCCTTTCAGCATATAAAACAGATGAAAATGAAGAAATAACCAAAGATGCTTTGTTTAATTATGCAAAGCTTGCCTATGAGTTATCTTATGATCCTTATAACGAAGCGATTAGGTCTTTTCAAAAGTTCATTGATGAATATCCTGAATCCGATCGTTTGGATGAGGCTAATAGTTATCTGGTTAAACTGTTTTTGTCCACGAAAAATTATAAAAGTGCATTTGAGGCATTGGAAAGCATAGATCAGAAAACCACCAACTTAAAAATCGCTTATCAGCAGATCGCTTATTATCGTGGCGTTGAATTATTCAACAATCAAAGGATCGATGCTGCTATTTCTATGTTTGAAAAATCAAGGAAGCACAATTACAGCAAAGCATTGTATGCAAAAGCAATATACTGGACAGCAGAAGGACAATTCCGAAAAGGAAAATTCCAGGATGCCATCAGTAACTACAAGAATTTCCAGTTGACAGCCGGTGCTTTCAGACTCGATTTTTATAATGAATCAAATTACAATATTGGATATGCCTACTTTAAGCTAAGTCAGCATGAGAATGCTCTTGTATATTTCAGAAAGTTCTTAAACAACAAAGATGAATCTGATGAGCAGAAAATGATCAACGATGCCATGTTGCGTAAAGCTGATTGCTACTATGCTGAGGGGCTTTATTCAGAGGCTATAGATACTTATGATCAGGTTGCAGGTCTCAACATGAGTGATAAAGACTATGCATTATACCAAAAAGCCATAGCTGAAGGTGTGATTGGAAAATATGAGTTAAAAACCAAAACTCTGACAAAATTAGTTGAAGAAATGCCAAATTCGGCTTATGCCGATGATGCAGCTTATGAGCTGGCCAACACTTATCTTATTCTTGACAATAATCAAAAAGCGCTTCGCTATTTTAACACTGTCATTAATAACTACCCGAATTCCAGTCATTTGGTTAAATCCATGCAGAAAAAAGGGCTAACGTACTACAATACGGATAATTATGATTTAGCCTTAAATACTTTTAAAAACATCCGGAAACAATATCCCGGTACCAAAGAATCAAAAGAAGCCCTGGTGAGTATCCGGAATATCTATACGAATATCAATCAACTGGAGAAATTTTTCAAATACGCCAAAGAAAACGCCATCACACTGACGGACAGCGACAGAGACTCCACATTGTTTACGGCAGCCAGTAATTTATATATGGATGGAGATTGCGAAAAGGCAACCACCAGCCTGAAAAAATACCTCAGGCAATTCCCCAAAGGTATTTTTGCCTTGAATGCGCATTATTACCTGGCCGATTGCTATTATCGAAACGGAAACATGGACCAGGCAGGTTCGCATTACAAGCTAATTGCCGATACATCTGTGACTAATTATACAGAAAAGTCTGTATTGAGGCTTGCCAAAATATACTATGAAAACGAAAATTACCCAGAGGCCCTTACATATTACAAAAAGCTTGAGCGAATTTCAGATTTTAAAAACAACAAATTGGAAGCGCGAAAATGGATTATGCGTTGTCAGTTTAAGCTAAAGAATTATAAACAGGCATTGATTGCTTCCCGGAAACTTATTCAAACAGATAAAGCCTCGGACGATTGGATCAATGAAGCGTATATGACGATCGGTAAATCATCGCTAAAGTTAGACAGTACTTCTACAGCTCTTAAAGCTTTTCAATATTTAACGGAAGAGTTACAAAACGAAATGGCTGTTGAAGCCAAATACCTGATGGCTGAAACTGAATACGAACAAGGCAACATAAAAAAATCTGAAGACCTGTTATTTGAAATTATCAATCAGGTACCTTCCTATGACTACTGGATTGCCAAAAGTTTCATTCTGATAGCTGATTTATACACGCAAAAAGGAAATATAGTACAGGCAAAAGCAACGCTCAGAAGTATCATAGATAACTATAAATTAGACCCTGCAAGTGAGCGCCCCAACCTGGTTGAGATTGCCCAAAATAAACTGGATGAAATTATAGCCAAAGAGGAATCAGAAAGCAAACCGGATCAAAGAGCAAAAGACATGGAGCTGGATTATTCTGGTGAAGAAGAATCCGGAATATTTGATGAAGAAATTCTTCCTGATTCCACACAACAAAACAATACTGATGATTCTCAATAAACAATTGTAGAATAAAAAGACCGGAAAAATGAAATATTTTGTTAGTATTTTTCTTACCCTAATTCTAATGGTCAATACTGCTAAAGCTCAGCAGAAAGACCCGGATAATGAGAAAGACAGCGGATACAGTGGTAGCGTTGTAGTTAAAGGAAAACATAGGCCGAATATCTCAGATGCCATGAAAATTAAGAAAGCGCCTCGGCTTGAGAAGATAGAGATCAATAAAGAACCTGTTGAATATGATATAAAATCTATTCGCCTGCCCGTTTCTTTTGAACTAAACCCTATCCGTCCTGCCAGGATGAGGGGCCAGCCTCTTGACAAACTTTATAACAACCATTTAAGGCTTGCTATGGGTACATCCACCATGCCATATCTTGAATATTTCTACAATACAACCCGTTCCAGAGACAATGCTTTCGGTGTTCATCTGAAACACCATTCCGCATCAGGTAAAATCAAAAATCGCCCGTTTCCGGGTTTTTCGGATAATGTTGCCGATATCCATTATAAAAAAATCTTCCGAAATCATATTCTAAAAACAAAAGCAGGTTATGAACGGAATGTGGTTCATAATTACGGAGTATCCAAAACTGTTTTTGATACCATTAACGAAATTAAAAAAGATGACATTCTCAATTTGTACAACAGGGCGAATGCATCCATTAAATTTAAAAGTGATTATCCGGCATATAAAAGTGGCAAATTGCATCACACTTTTGATCTGGACTTTTATTACTTCAACACCAATGAAAACATTAACGAGATCAACGCCAAACTATCAGGAAACGTATACGGCAATTTGACCTTTCTTGATGCTGCTGAAGAACAGTATTTGGGAGTCAAATTCGGCGCTAGCTACCTTAACAATGGCGGATCTCTTATACAAAGCGTACACAGAGGTTTATCCTATGTTAACCCTTATCTGAAAAACAAGTTCGATAATATCGATTTGAATGCCGGGCTAAACCTGTTTGTTGAAACAGATTCAGCTTCATCACGAATAAAATTCTATCCGGATGTCAGCATACGTATGGAACTGATTAAGAACATCCTTGTTCTGAAAGGCGGAATAACCGGCAAAACAAGCATAGACCATCTTTACTATTTGACAGAGGAAAATCCGTTTATCCATCACTCAATACCGCAGCGCTATCAACATCACCGCTCTGTGATTTTTGCCGGATTAAATGCTTCCATCAGCAAAGCGATTGATTTTAATGCTCATTTCAAAGCCTCTAACTTACAGACCGAATCTTTTTTTATCCGTGATACATCGGAAGTTTTATCCAATCGTTTTCGCATCAGGTACGACAGTGTAAGGAGCTTTTATATCAAAGCTGAAATTAATTATCAATTGAAAGACAAACTAAATATCAGTCTTGGTGGGCAATACACTGATTATTCATTAACAGCTCTAAAAGAAGCTTGGAACCGGCCCAATATTGAAGGTTATCTGAAAGCACGCTATGACCTTCAGGAAAAAATTATTTTAAGTGGAGAACTCTTTTATATTGGAGAACGAAAAGCACTGGGTATAAAAGATGATCAATTTAGTACAGTCAGTCTGGACCCCATCATAGATGCCAATATTTCAGCAGAATACAGATATTCCAAACTATTATCGGCCTTTATCAGTTTCCGGAATCTGGCAGGACAACAATATGAAAAATGGTCGGGTTATCCCACCTATGGCTTTCAGTTTATGGCGGGGCTCACATACTCCATGTAAGCTTTGATTATCTGCGTTTTACACTTTTAAAATTTATTTAAAAAAGCTGTAGTTTTATATCGGAAAAGTCCGTAATTTTTGGTATATTTGCCAGACTTTAAAACGAATTGAACGATTATGAGCGAAGAAGAATTGAAAGAATTACGAAAAGATTATTCAGCCAGTAACATACAAGTACTGGAAGGACTTGAAGCTGTTCGTAAGCGTCCGGCCATGTATATAGGAGATGTTTCAACCAAAGGGCTTCATCATTTGGTGAACGAGGTTGTGGATAACTCCATAGACGAAGCTATGGCTGGTCATTGTGATAGAATAGACGTTACAGTACATGAAGACAATTCCATTAGCATAAGTGACAACGGTCGTGGAATTCCGGTTGATAAACATGAAAAAATGAATAAATCAGCCCTTGAAGTTGTCATGACTGTTTTGCATGCCGGTGGTAAATTTGATAAAGGTTCCTATAAAGTTTCCGGAGGTTTGCATGGCGTCGGGGTTTCCTGTGTAAATGGCCTTTCTGTGAATTTAAAAGCCGAAGTTTACAGAAAAGGAAGACATTATGTTCAGGAATATAAATATGGTACACCAACAGATGAAGTCAGAGATTTGGGTGAAACCAAATTAAATGGTACTAAAATCACTTTTACGCCTGACGATTCCATTTTTATTGTTACTACTTTTAACTATGAACTTCTTTCCAACAGGTTACGTGAACTTGCGTTTTTAAACAAAGGTATTCAAATAACAATTTCAGATGAACGGGAGCAGGATGAAGCAGGCCATATAAAAAGTGATTCTTTTTATTCTGACAAAGGATTGGAAGATTTCATCAAGTATCTGGATGCCACCCGCGAAACGATCATTTCCTCCCCAATCAATATTGAAGGGGAAAAAAATGGTGTTCCGGTGGAGATATCCATGCAATACAATAATTCATTTGCTGAAAACATTCATTCCTACGTTAATAATATCAACACTCATGAAGGCGGAACCCACTTATCTGGTTTTCGCAGAGCTTTAACACGAACATTAAAATCCTATGCGGAAAAATCAGGAATGCTGGCCAAGCTAAAATTCGACATTAATGGCGATGATTTCCGTGAAGGGATGACAGCCATTGTTTCGGTAAAAGTAGCAGAGCCACAATTTGAAGGGCAAACAAAAACCAAGCTGGGGAATTCTGATGTAATGGGAACCGTAGACCAGCTGGTTAGTGAAGCATTGGGTTCATATCTTGAAGAACATCCAAAAGAAGCCAAAACTATTGTCAACAAAGTCATCCTGGCAGCCACAGCACGCCATGCTGCTCGTAAGGCACGTGAGCTTGTTCAACGAAAGAGCGTTTTGTCCAGTACCGGGCTTCCCGGTAAACTGGCTGACTGCTCCGTTAAAAACCCTGAAAAAGCAGAGATATTTCTGGTTGAGGGAGACTCTGCCGGTGGAACTGCCAAAGCCGGACGCGATAGAAACTTCCAGGCAATATTACCCCTGAGAGGTAAAATCCTTAACGTGGAAAAAGCCATGCAGCATAAAATCTTCGAAAATGAAGAAATCAAAAATATATTTACAGCTTTTGGTGTAAACATAGGAACTGAAGAAGACAGTAAAGCACTTAACGTGGAAAAATTGCGGTATCATAAAATCATTATCATGACCGATGCTGATGTGGATGGAAGCCATATTGCTACTTTGGTTCTGACATTTTTCTTCCGGTACATGCGTGAACTCATCGAAAAGGGATATGTGTATATTGCAACACCCCCGCTCTACCTTATCCGTAAAGGGAAACAATCCAAATATGCCTGGAGTGAAGAGGAAAGACAGGAAATTGTCAAAGAATACAGCGGGGAAGATGGAAACACAAAGAATATTTCTATCCAAAGATACAAAGGTCTTGGAGAGATGAATGACCAGCAATTGTGGGATACAACTATGAACCCGGAATCCAGGATATTAAGGCAGGTTAATGTGGAGAACAGCAGAGAAGCTGATCGTATTTTTTCTATGCTGATGGGCGATGAGGTCCCACCACGGAAAGATTTCATTGAGCAAAATGCAAAATACGCAAACATTGACGCCTGACTTATTTAACACAACCCGGTTTTATGATCCGAGCAACTGATATCAATAAATCATATGGAGATTTGCAGGTTCTTCAAGATATAGAACTGACGATAAAAGACCAGGAGATCATTTCCATTGTTGGCGCTTCAGGAGCCGGAAAATCTACTCTGCTACATATATTGGGCACACTGGATAAGGCCGATTCAGGAAATATCTACTATGATGATACAGATTTAGACACTCTAACAGAAAAGGAGCTGGCAAAATTCCGAAATACCAATATAGGATTTGTTTTTCAATTCCATCATCTGTTACCTGAGTTTACAGCTGTTGAAAATATTTGTATGCCGGCATTCATAGCAGGACTTAGCAAAAAAGAAACATTTGAAAGAGCCAATAACCTTTTAAACCTGATGGGATTAAGCGCAAGAAAGGAACATAAGCCCTCTGAACTTTCTGGAGGAGAACAACAACGGATAGCAGTAGCACGGGCCTTAATCAATGAGCCTAAAGTCGTTTTAGCTGATGAGCCCTCCGGAAACCTTGATTCGGATAATTCGGAAGAATTACACCGGATATTCTTTAATTTGCGCGACCAGTTAAACCAAACATTCATTATTGTTACGCATAATAATCATCTGGCAGAACTGGCAGACAGAAAATTGACAATGAAAGACGGCCACATATTGAATGATTAAAAGTTAGAAAAAGGTTATCAATGCATTTCGGATGATTCTATACTTCGGAAAAAAGTGTTAATATTATCACCTTTAGCAAGATTCAATTTCTTTCGCAATCTGTAGCGCCCCATTTCAACAGCTTTAACTGAAATGTTATTAATCGCTGCAATTTCCTTGGATGACAGGTTTAGTCTCAGTAGAGAAGCCAATCGTTTATCGTTTCTTGTCAAACCTGGAAATCGCTTTTCAAGATTCATTAGAAATTGCTGATGCACTTTTTCAACTTCCATGTTAAACTCTTCAAATTCCTTATTGATCTGTAAGCCCTGGTTTAATTTCATCATGATTCTTTTCTTGCTGGCCGTCAGCTTTTCAGGAGCTGTATTATCCAGCTCCTTTACATCTTTTTTTAAATCCGCCAGAAATTCATTCCGCTGCGCAATATGCAGTGCAAAATCTACCAGTTCATTTTTCTTTTCTTTCAGTTCATTTTCCAGTAAGGCTTTTTCTTTTTCTCTTGCCTGCATTAACGATTGCTCCTTTTCGCGTATGGTTTGGTTCTTTTCTATCATTTTCTGTTTAATACTAATCACTTTTCGCTGACGTAAAACAATTATGAACAGAAACAGCAACACTATGAAAGAAACAGCAGAAATTGCAACTATATACAGCGATTTTATTTTTGACTCCTGACGCTGGATTCTAAGCTCATTTTCCTGTTGCCTGGCCATATTTCTTAATTCAACCCTGTTTATATGTTCCCGGAAGTTAGCATCATCCACAGAATCTTTAATCAAAACATATTTTTTATAATACCTTAAAGCTGCCGCCTCATTACCGGATTGTAACGCCAGATCATGCAGTTGTTTATATGCCTTCCTCTGCTGGACCAGGAATCCTGCCTGGCGGGTTATCTTTAAACTTTGCTTGCAATACGTTTTCGCCTTTTCAGGTTGATTTAATATCTCATAATATTCACTCAAATCCAGATAATTAATAGCGATATGTAAACTATCGCCAATTCTGGTATAAATATCCAATTCATATCGAGTGTAATATACAGCAGAGTCAGTTAATCCGTGAATCTCATTAACTTCCGCCATGCGATCATAAACACGGGCTATTTTCTCATATTCATCATTTTCATGATGTATCTCCAGGGCAGTTTTATAATACTTCTTTGCACTGTCCGGAAACTCTTGAGAATAAACACTTCCAATATACTCATAAGACAGCCCTATACCTTCCAGATTGTTATCTTTTCTTATTTGTAATACATCTCGAAACAAGATCAATGCTGAGTCCGTTTTATTTTTTTTGTAAAAAATTAGTCCCAGATTATTTTTTATTGTGGCCAGCCCATAGATATAATCTATCTGCTTAAATAAAGATTCTGCCTGCTTATAATATCGCCTGGCTTTGGTATTTTCGTTTTGCTCAAAATAAACATTCCCAATATCCACATAATTCCACGCTATGCCTCGTATTACATCTTTTCCTTCGGATGTTTTCAGCAATTCAACTGCTTCAAAATAATTCTCCAGAGCTTCGCTGTATAATCCTTGTGTATTATAGATTTTTCCTATACTTGCATAAACTACAGCAGTTGACTTATTATCATTCTCCCTTGCAATTTGCAAAGCCTTATAATTCATCTGTAAAGCTTTAACTGCTGATATATCGCTATAATATTCAGCAGAATCCAATAATTTAATTACCTTTTCTGAAATATTTAATGCTGAATCAATTTTTTCCTGTGAATATCCTTTAAAGCCATTAGATAAGGTTATTAAAACAAACACAAACCACAAATAAACCTTCATAACTTCAGAATTTCAGTTGCTTTATTATCAGGGTATAAAAGTAGTAAATTATTAAAAACCAAAATAAAATCTATCAAAAAAAACTCTACACAACATGTTGAATACAGATATTACTGACTGGCTATCTGTTATTTAATATACTTTTTCAATCTTCATAAAAACTACATTAATTAGTGCCTGTCTATAATGTCCGATTTCTGCGTTACGCTCGTTTTTTATCACAGTCATTTACAAAAGTAAACTCCTGATGATAAAAAACTTCGCAAGCCTTGAACTCGAACATTATAAACCAGACACTGACTTTATTGACAGACTC
>JAIPAE010000002.1 GCA_021740245.1 Bacteroidales bacterium
TATAATAGCTCAAATTGACTATTATTCGGATCATATATATTCCATGTAGTATCGATGGCAGCATCAGGATTGGGATTAATATCAATTTTAATATTCTGAAGTTCTTTCACGCAGCCATATTTTGTAGTAGCTTTCAGAGATACATCGTAAGTTCCGGGGGAGTTGTAATAATGAGTAGGACTTTCGACCGTACTGGAATTTCCATCTCCGAATTTCCATTCCCAGGAAGAGTTGGCAGGTGTTGTTTGGTTGACAAAAGAGACAGAATCGCCCATGCATGTTTCTGTTGGAGAAGGGAAGAAGCTGACACTTGGATAGGGGTGTACATTGACAGTTTTAACAGTAGTTGCAGACTTACATCCATTTTCCTGAACGGAAAGGGAAATAGTTTTTGCGCCTGTTGAACCAAATGTACGTGTATGAGGTCCTTGGCCGGAACCGGAAGTTCCGTCAAAGTCCCAGCTATACGTTGCCGCGGAAGTCCCTGAGCCTGTATAGGTGAAGGTTGTGGAATCATTACCGCAAAGACTGGTATCGGAAATGTCAAAATCTGAAGTTGGAATAGGGTTGACAGTAACACAGACGGAATCAGTAGCACTGTTAATTGTATCTGAAACTGTTACTGTAAAACAGGTATCATAAGAATTGTTTCCCTGTAGTGGGAGTGTAACTGAAGGAGGGTTAAGGACAGTAGGCCCGTGGTTCCAGATCACATTCAGATTTCCTGTCGGGCATTTGATCTCTACTTCGTCGATACCCCAGGCGTCATATCCTGTACTACTGGTTGATAATTGAGCCCAACGGAATTTGGTTGCTGCGGATGTTGCTGCTACAGGAATATCACAAGAATATTCATGCCAGTAATATAATGTTTGGGTAGGTGGTGAGGGAGGGACGCCATCGGGTTCCCAGTAACCACCGGTGCCGGGTGTCGTAGTATTAAATGGTGGAGTTGTACTATTCGTACCTATTGGGTCCTGGTCCGGACCGGGAAAATCAGTCCATGTTGCACCTCCGTTCGTAGACCATTGCAAATGAACACCTTCATCATAATAATCAGGGTCCTCACAATTACCAGGGCCGGATACTTCGCCATAGCGCATCCACCATTCGATGTCACAGCCGCCAATGGAAACATCGTAATCTACTGTGATAAGTGTTCTGCTTTGTGAAGCTGTTGTTCCAACCCATAAGTGAGCACCATTGGGGCCGGGACCACATGGATTGTTAAAAACAGGGTTAGCGGCTGCTGATGACCATCCGGTTCCGATAGTTCCGTTATTAAAATCATTGTTCATCAAAAAACCACAACCCCCTGAGGCAGATAGCGTAACGGCATCTCCTGCACATACAACTTGTGGATAGGCATTAGCTGTTACTTCACATTGTGCATTTGCTTTTTGAGTGAATAAAGCTGAAAATGCAATGATCAAAGAAACGACAGGTAAAAGATTTTTTTTCATAAAATGTTTGTTTGATTCAGGTTTTGCTTTACCTGATGATAAAAATTTGTCAAATATAAAAAAATAAAATATACATATCCTGTACTTAATTTTTCAATTATTAATTAAGAATCATATCAGGCTTTCTGAGTAATTTTTAACTGGCAATTTTTTTATTTAGGGTCAGTCTGTATATTTTTCAGCTCAAACTTTGTAAGGCTTGAAGTATTCTTTTTATCCAGGAAACCTTTAAAAATACGTAAAGTTCTTCCTTCTTCTATATTACATGTACCAGAAACACTTTCACCGCCTTTGACCTGTTGTGAAAATTGATACTCGGGATTATTCTGGTCATTACAAGTGACACATTTCCCGTCGTACCATGCTTCTAATGTCCAGCTCATTTCCATATCCCGGGATGTGGTATTGACAAACTTCAACAGTATGATCTCCTGGTGTAAACCGTTTGTTACATCATGACATTCTGTTGATTTTTGGAATATCTGAATACCATTTACTTCTTTATAAAGGGTCCAGTCTGCCTGTTGAGCTTTTGCTGAAGTTGTTAACAGCGCTAAGAAAATACTGATGATAAAAACAAATGATGCAAAATTTTTCATGGCTTTTTTTTTTAGTTCTTCTATATTTCAAGACTCTTTATTATGGTAAAAGTTTAATCCTAACGGAAAAAACTTCAAAATGCAATAATATTAAAATTTGTTATATAAAAATCATGGAAAGATTTTTTCTTTTTTGAATGTTTAAATAAGAGTTATCTTTTACTTTTGTGCTAAAGAAATTCGGTATGCAATTTTTACATCCTAATATATTATATGGACTCCTGGCCGTTATTATTCCTATATTAATTCATTTTCTGAATTTTCAGAAGTATAAAAATATATATTTTACTCAAACTGAGTTAATCACAGATTTGAGGCAGGAAACCAGACGTCAATCGACACTAAGGCATTGGATTATATTGTTTTTACGTATGTTGGTTATTGCAATGCTGGTCTTAGCTTTTGCGGGACCGTTTTTGCCAAAAGAAGAAAAAACAGTCTCTGGTCAGAAATTTATAAGTGTATATGTTGATAACTCTTTCAGCATGCAGGCTGAGAAAGGTGAAGGAAATTTACTGAATGAAGCAAGAAACAAGGCTGTGGCACTTGCAGAAGCTTTTGAACCTTCAACCAAATATCAGCTTTTAACCAATGAAATGAAAGGAAAACAACAACGATGGATGACTCAGGAACAACTTATGACAGAAATTGAAGAGATCAATTTTACACCACAATTCAGAACGTTATCAGAAATTATAAAACGTCAACATCAGCTTTTTGCCACTTCCGATGTTCGTTCAGGGCAAATATATTTGATATCAGATTTTCAGGAAGTTAGTAATGATTTAGAAGATGACTTGTTCGATTCAACTTTGCAGTATTACTATATGCCTGTTGAAGCTTATCAGACTTCAAATGCATGGATTGATAGCATTTGGTTTGCAAGTCCTGCTATCCTGGCTAACCAAACAGCTGAACTTAATGTCCGGTTGAAGAAAACAGGCGAAATGAAATCTGTTCCTTTGAAACTTTTTGTTAATGAAAAACAACGGTTTGCCTTAAATGTAGAATTTGATGGACAAATTGAAAAAACAGTTACTGTAAATATTAACATTCGTAAAACCGGACTTCATGCTTGTCGTATTGAATTATCTGATAATAGTATTGCTTTTGATAATGTTTTTTATTTTACATTTAACATACCAGAATCCCTGAATGTGTTGGTTATTCATGATAAAGAAAAACAAAACAGGTATTTGAAAGCTTTCTTCCAAAATGATACTTTGGTAACTGCTAAATTTAATACATTAAAAACAATAGATTATCAGTCTTTCTCAAATTATACGGCTATTATACTTGACGGAATGAAAGACATTCCATCCGGATTATCACTGGCGTTGAATGATTTTGTCAAAAAAGGAAAAAGTCTGATAATATTTCCTGATCTGCAAACTAACATAACTTCTTATAACAATTTTTTAAGTGAGTTTGATAAAATACAAATTGAGAGAAAACGTGAGAGAAAACGGAGAATACAATCTGTAAACTGGGATAGTGACTTTTTTGAAGGTTTGTTTTTAAGCAAACCCCAAAATCCGGATTATCCGGTAGTTTTTAAAGATTTAAAACTCAACAGGGATATTACTTCAGACGCTGAGATATTAATTACTCAATCGGATGGAAGCCCCTTTTTAATGCGAAGCAGAGCAGATAAAGGACTGCTATACATTTTTTCTGTATCATGTTCATCAGAGAGCAGTAATTTTGTTTCCCATGCTTTGTTTTCCACGCTTTACAAAATGGTATTTGATGGCATCCAAACAGAAAGACTGTACTATATACCTGGGAAAAATGAGTTATATGTTAATGCAAGCATTGATATCCAGTCTGATGAGATGCCGATTCTTAAAAATCCAACGGATGACAGTGAGATAATTCCACAAATAATCCAACAAAAACGTGGCCTGAGTTTTATTGCAGATAAACAAATAATAAGGAGTGGTATCAGGCATTTGATAGTTAATAACGAAATAGCAGATATGTTGGCATACAATTATGACGGAAGAGAGTCTGATACTAAAATATCTAATGTAGAGGAAGATAACCCCGGTTTTGTTAACATACTGGATGATAGCCCGGATAAAATAGCTGCAAAGGTAAAGAAGCAACAAACCGGCAAACAATTATGGCAATGGTTTTTAATTGCTGCTTTATTATTTTTGTTGATTGAAGTAATTTTGCTTCGTATTTGGAAATTATAAAAGAATGAGTGATAAAGAACGAGATAACAGGAATCAGGATAATTTGGAGGCGCATCCTGATGGTGTTGCAAAAAGCACACACCTGGATTCCATGTATGAGAACTGGTTTTTGGATTATGCTTCCTATGTTATTCTGGAGCGGGCTGTTCCGGATATACGAGATGGTTTAAAACCTGTACACCGCAGGATACTTCATGCTATGAAGGAGATGGATGACGGGCGGTTTAATAAAGTAGCCAATATCATAGGTCAGACGATGAAATATCATCCACACGGAGATGCTTCTATCGGTGATGCTTTAGTGCAATTGGGGCAGAAAGAATTGCTTGTTGAAACTCAGGGTAACTGGGGAAATACTTTCACTGGAGATAGTGCTGCGGCTCCCCGGTATATTGAAGCACGATTGTCTAAGTTTGCGCTGGAGGTCGTATTTAATCCCAAAACCACCGACTGGCAATTGTCGTATGACGGGCGAAATAAAGAACCTGTGTCTTTACCGGTTAAATTTCCGCTTTTGCTTGCCCAGGGCGTGGAAGGTATTGCTGTTGGACTGGCATCTAAAGTGTTACCGCACAACTTTATAGAACTAATTGATGCATCTGTCGCTTATCTCAAAAATAAACCATTTGAAATATATCCCGACTTTGCCGGAGGTGGACTTGCTGACTTTTCCAGGTATAATGATGGTAAACGGGGAGGAAAGGTCAGAGTGAGAGCGAAAATTACCAAACAGGACAAAAAAACACTACTGATTAGTGATATTCCTTATGGTACAAATACCTCGAACCTCATTGATTCCATTGTGGCTGCCAATGACAAAGGGAAAATCAAAATCAGGCAAATAGAAGATAACACCTCAGATAAAGTGGAAATCCTGATCCATCTGCCTAATAATGTATCACCTGATCAGACAATAGATGCTTTATATGCTTTTACAAACTGTGAGGTTTCCATTTCTCCTAATGCATGTGTTATTGAAAACAATAAACCCCGGTTTATCGGAGTGACGGAAATTTTAAAAGATTCAACGGATCAAACAATTGCCTTGCTTAAAAAAGAACTTGAAATACAAAAATATGAACTTGAGGAACAATGGCACTTCTCTTCCCTGGAAAAAATCTTTATTGAGCAACGAATATACCGCGATATTGAAGAAGCTGAAACATACGAATCAATCATAGATGTTATTGATAAAGGCTTGCAACCTTTCAAAAAATTTTTAAAACGCGATGTGACAAGGGATGATATCATACGTCTGATGGAGATCAGGATAAAACGAATTTCCAAATACGATTCGTTTAAAGCGGATGAGATTATCAAATCTATCGAAGATGATATAGCTGATGTTGCTTATAAACTGGAACATCTCACGGATTATGCGATTGAATATTTTAAAAGAATAAAAAAGAAATTTGGTAAAGGCAGAGAAAGACGTACCGAGATAAGGAATTTTGAAAATATTAATGCAAGCCAGGTTGCTGTGGCTAATGTGAAATTGTATGTAAACCGGGATGAGGGATTTGTGGGTACGTCTATGCGTAAAGATGAATTTGTTACGGAATGTTCAGATATAGATGATATTATCGTTTTTCGACGAAACGGCACTTATGTGATTACAAGGGTATCTGAAAAGTCTTTTGTAGGCAAAGATATTATTCATGTTGATGTATTTAAGCGAAATGATGACCGGACAATTTATAATGTGGTATACCTGGACGGGAAGTCCCGCGTTTCTTACATCAAGCGATTTGCTGTAACCGGAGTTCAGCGTGATAAAGAATATGATCTCTCAATGGGAACACCCGGTACAAAAGTGCTTTACTTTTCAGCAAATCCAAATGGAGAGGCAGAAATTGTAAAAGTGAGACTGCGACCGAAACCACGACTAAGAAGACTAACTTTTGAAGCCAGTTTCAGCGAATATCAGATCAAAGGTAAACAGGCAAGGGGAAACACTCTTTCCAAACATATGGTATCTTCGGTTAAGAAAAAAGAAGATGGTATATCTACCCTGGGGGCAATGAATATTTGGTTTGATGAAACAGTGCGTAGACTTAATATTGATGAGAACGGTAAATATCTGGGGGCTTTTAAGGGTAATGACCGATTATTGGGAATCATGGAAAACGGAGAATATCTGAATTATGGGTTTGATTTGACAACTCATTTTGATGAAGATATGGTACACCTTGAAAAGTTTAATCCGGATAAGATATGGACAGCTATATATTTTGAAGGTGAATCCGGGTATTATTATGTAAAACGCTTTGCACTGGCAGAAACAGATAAAAGAATAAGTTTAATAACCGAACATCCGGATTCGAGGCTTGTTTATCTTTCAGGAAATCAGAATCCCAAAGCAAGGCTTATTTTTGATAAAGAAAAAGGACCTAAAAACCGGGATGATGAATTGATTGAATTAAATGATTTTATTGCAATTAAAGGATATAAAGCAAAAGGCAAACGATTAAGCAGCTATGCTGTTGATGACATAAAACTGATCGAACCGGAAGAACCTGAAGCAGAGCAGCAGCAAGAAGATTTATCCGAAAGTAAAGATGTACAGGCTGAAGACAATGAGAAGCCAGATAGCCAGTTGGATACGAAAGACAATGGTCTTAATCAACGTACGCTTTTTGATTAGAAATAAAATATGATATTATGACAAAAAATGAAAAAATTTTAGATGTAACGCAGGATGTAAGTTGGATTGGTGTTTTGGATAAGGAACTGGTAACCTTCGATGTTGTAATGGAAACAGAATATGGTTCAACATATAATTCCTATTTTATTAATGCGGATAAAAAAGCTATAGTTGAAACTACCAAGGAAAAATTCTGGGATGTTTATGAACGAAAAATCAGACAGGTAGTTAACCCTGAAGAAATTGAATATATTATTTTAAATCATACTGAACCGGATCATTCGGGTAATCTGAAGAATCTATTGAAAATAGCACCTCAGGCAAAAGTAGTAGCAAGTCCAAACGCTATCAGGTATCTGAAAGACCTGTTTAAAGATGCTGAATTTGACTATATGCCAGTGAAAGATGGAGACACGCTGGATTTAGGGAATAAGAACATTCACTTTATTGGTGCCCCAAACCTGCATTGGCCGGATTCAATATATTCTTACCTGAAAGAGGATAAAGTGCTTTTTACTTGCGATTCTTTTGGTGCTCACTATGCAGATGAAAAAATGTTTGATGACCTGGTTGACGAACAAAAATATAATGATGCTTTCAGATATTATTTCAATGTCATATTACGTCCGTTCAGCAAGTTTATGTTAAAAGCCATTAATAAAATTGATGATCTGGATATTGAAGTAATTTGTAATGGACACGGTCCGATTTTACGCTCAAACTGGAAAAAATATGTTGAATTATCCAGAATATGGGCGGAAGGATATTTAAAACAACCAGAAAAACAGCGTGTTTTTATACCATATGTTTCGGCTTATGATAAAACCGGAAAACTGGCAGAAAAAATCGCGGAGGGAATTGAAAACTCAGGAGAGATTGAAGCTGTACCAATGGATATTGAATTGGTTTCCATCGGTGATCTGGAATCTGAAATTACCCAGGCAACAGGTATTATTGTTGGTTCTCCTACAATTAATCAAAACATATTATTACCGATATATAAATTGTTTGGGGTTATGACACCACTTCGGGACAAGAATAAACTAAGCGGAGGATTTGGTTCTTACGGATGGAGTGGAGAAGGAGCAAAGCTGATTAAAAATGCGCTAACTTCCTTAAAAATGAAATATTTTGAAGAAGGAGTATTTGTTAAGTTTACTCCTGACAGACAGGAGCTTGATAAAAGCTATGAATATGGGAAGGCTTTTGCAAAAGAACTATTGACAAACTAAATGTGCATTATATACGTTACATTAATGATTGAAATATATGTTTATAACTAATCGATAATTCTGTCATGGTAAATAAAATATACATAATCCTTTTGCTTATAGGAATATTTTTATCCGGCTGTGTTCCTGAAAAACGTCTGGCCAGAAATTTTGTGGAAAATACACCGAATACAGGTTTTTTGGTAATGACACCGGATATTATTTTAAAAGAAAGTCTCAAACCTGTTCAGGATACGACTCTTGAAAACCTTTCCCAAAGACAAAAGGATTCTGTAAGGTTTATGGAAAGTGAATTCATTCAGTATATACCAGATAGCTTTTTTCTTAACCTTTATTTGCCGGAATTTAAAAAAGAAGTTCGTAAACTGGGATTAAATGTGTATTTCAATACTCCAAAAGAAACCTTTTTTACGGATACCAATTTAAATGCTTATATTTTTAATATGGCTCAGATTCAACTTCAGGAATTTTCAGAGCAGTATTTTGCTAAAGAAACTTATAATTCTAATCTATATTTTCAGGAACTTATATTGGATGGACTCCATATAAATACCTGGGTTGAATTCCAAAAAGTAAATTCCAGTGATCAAAAACCAATGGTTTTGTTTTCTGAATTGACGGCAAGAGATGAGGTTGATGGGCATTTTCACCAAAATCAGTTTACCGGGGAAGTTCAATACACCTATAAAATCGATAGCCTGGATTTTGATAAAGTCAGGCAAACGATCAAAAATGCCGGTCGGATTCATGCCGGCTATATGTTCGATTTTCTCATGAATCAATATGTCAAGGCTAATATGAGCCATGATGGTTTAAAAACAAAATATTATTTGCATTATAACAGAACGGAGGATGAACTTGAATCTGTATATGAGCAAAGGTTTATTATTCAGAAGCAATAATCCTTCAGCCTTTTAATAAAGTGTTTTCTTAATCTAACGAACCGGGCTATGATCCGTCAGTTAGCATAACTCACACGGGTATGAGTTTAAGGAAAATAATAATAGTGTGTGCTGATATTTAGCTTATCATGCAGTTCCCCCGCTGCAAGCGGGGGAACATTAAATCACAATTATAAACAGATGATAGTACGGGTTAAAAGCAAAAGGTCTTACTAATAATAGGAAGAACTCTTGCATTTTACAGACATCTAATATATTGTTCTCATTTTTATTTAATTTTATAATTTTCAGCAGAGACTTATTAAAACTTCACTGTAAGTCCACTCATAAAATGAAAGCCGGCCTGTGGAAAATAACCACTGGAAGTGTATTCTTTACCACCTGAGTAATATCGGTAAACCCAGGCATTGGTTTCATATTTTTCATCCAATAGATTGTTTATCTTCACATTTAGCTGAATTTCAGGAATTAGTTTAGTGCTGAAAGAGTAAAGCAATTGCAGATCATTGATGAAATACGGATCTATACTACGATCCATATTTGATGTATTGTCTATATACTGTCTTCCAACATATTGAGAAATGAGGCTTAGCCGGAGATTTTCAATAATTTCCCAGTCAAAGACACTATTTGCAATCAGTTCCGGAGAAAAGGATATGTCTGTAGTTCCGATATATTTTTTATTTTGCTCCGGCCAGGTATCATAATTATCCACATATGTTGTGAAATTTTTAATTTTATTTTGACTGAGTGTCGTATTAAAATCCCAGTTTACTGATTCGCCAAGCTTAGCTTTTAAATTCACTTCTACCCCGGTGCGATAACTATTGGGAATGTTTTTCATAATAGGACTTCCCACATTGTTTATTTCGCCAGTCATGATTAACTGGTCTTTATAATCCATATAATACAGATTAATTTTACCGGCAAAACCCGGAGACTGATATTCATACCCCAGTTCATAATCAGTTAATCTTTCTTCCCTTGGATTGTCGCCGGGGTCTGCATCCCGGAAAGCTCCCCTGTTGGGTTCACGATGAGCTACTCCAATAGTAGCATAAAGTGTATTATGTCCGCTCAGGTCAACATAAACCCCCGACTTGGGATTAATAAAGTTATAGTTTTCTTCCATTGACAGATCGCGCAAATCATCATGAATACCATCAATTGAGTAATTAATATGACGATATTGTAAATCTGCATATAAATTAAAAATATCATTTATTTGATAATTCACTTTACTATAAATACTGATATCATTTTTGATACCTGTATTTTCATACCATTGAAATCCTTTTGGGATATTGCCCATTTCAGACCAGATTACTTCTCCGAAGTGACCTCCGTCATAGCGGTTGGCACTACCGCCCAATGTAGCTGTTATTTTATTCTGGCTCTCATAATGCAATGAGTAAACCAGTCCATAGAAGGTATTATCCAGCCATTTTTTCTGGATCAAATCAGTGCTTTTGATTGTATCATTTCCAATAACAGGATTATCCAAAGTGTAAGCTGAGTAAGAGCGGTCTTCTTTATAATTTTCATAGAAACCTTCACCATTAGTCATGTGCAAAGCAGTATTCATGCGAAGGTTTCTGGTGAAGCGGTGGGAATAATGAATTTGATAGTGGTCTTGTTGGTAATCATCAACTTCATTGTCATACGTATATGGATTATATGTTCTGTTGGTGTTTAGCGAATCTTTCGGGACACCATACCATGCCTGATATGTTCTTTCCTTGCCGGACATAACCATTACTTTGATAATGTCATTCTCACCATAGTAACCTCCGGTAAGTTCGAAAGATTTTAAATCCGAGAAAGCGCGGTCAATGAAACCGTCTGAGTGAATTTTTGAAAGCCTTGCATCAAATGTCCAATGGTTATTGATGAGTCCGGTTCCTGCCATAACACTGCTTCTTAAAGTGTTGAATGAACCCGCTCCTCCTGAGATTTCAGCATAAGGTTCGTCATGGAGCTCATGCATCTGAATGTCGATACTGGCACCAAAAGCGGAAGCTCCATTTGTAGATGTGCCTACACCGCGCTGAATTTGAATATTGCTAACAGAGCTGGCTAAATCGGGCAGATCAACAAAAAATACACCATGCGACTCTGCATCATTTAAAGGAACTCCGTTTACGGTAACATTTATACGTTCTAATCCGGTGCCACGAATACGCATACTGGTATAACCGATTCCTGTGCCGGCATCTGAAGTTGTTACCAATGATGGAGTGGTTTCCAGTAACATAGGGATATCCTGTCCCAGATTCCTCTTTTCAATTTCTTTTTTACTGATGTTTTGATGTGTTACCGGAGTCCGCTCTGCTGCACGTGTTGATGTAATAATCACTTCATCTTCCAGGATAGCTTTTGGCGTCATTTGTACATCAAGTTGTACATCTGCGCTTAGCTTAATCTTTTTGTCCCAGGTTTGATAGCCTACATAACTTACGGAAATATGATAAGTTCCGGCTTTTAAGTTTTTAAAACTGAAACGGCCATCATTATTGCTTACCGTAGACTGTAAGGTCTTTTCCAGAATAATGTGAGCGCCCGGTAAAGTTCCACCAAATTTTGAATCCCTGACTACTCCACTGATATTATGCTGCGCATAAGTGCAGGAAACTATAACCATCCCTGCCAATATCAGAAATAACTTTTTCATAATAAAATAAATATTAGATTCAACTTTGAACAGCCAAAAGGGGTGGAAAATCTGCTCGTTAATTAATCTTATCCTTTTCCCTTCGCCGGTATTATCCGGATCAGGTCTTGAGGGTGTGATCTCAGCCCGTTTGTTTAGGGCACCCCTGTTTGGTGAAATCTGATACAAATATAACAGCTTTTTATTATTATTGTTCTTTAAAGGGATATTTTTACTTGGGGTTACAAGAAAAAATGAACCGGGCCATGATTCGCCAGCTGGCGGAACACACACGATGATGATTAAATGGCGTAATGAGTAATGCGAGAGGGCGAACGAAGCGACTAAAGCGACTTAAGCGAACGAAGAGACGAAGAGACTGAGAGACTGAGAGAAACAACGAACAAACAAAGAACAACGAACAAAATTATAAACCGATGAAATACTGATTATTGATAATAAGAATGATGGCTCTGCAGAGTGTTAAATTATTGGTCATTGAAATAGGTCTTTTCGCTCACGAATATAATTTTTTTCACATTGGTTAGATCTGCAACTATTGGATAAAATCCTTCTAAGGTAAATTGTTCATCCTTAGTTACTGCATTTTTTGCTATTTGACCATGATAATAATTTTGCAGTGTCAGAATGATAAAAGCATTTTTACCGTTTGGCTCATTATCTTTGTTTACAAATCTTGCAAAGGCAAAAGGGCATATATTATTTTTACTGGAAATGGCTTTTGCTGAAATCCTAACGCGCCCGTTAATTGTAATTTCTGAAACATAAACACTCTGAATTTTATAATTACCATAATCAATATGTCCTTCAAAAGGCAGATAAACAGGAAATTCTATTTTATTGATTTCCTGCTTATAAAGATTTTCAAATTTGTTGTCCAGCTTTTTTATCTCACTTTTAATTTCTAAACTGTGGCCAACACTGCTTGTTAATTTGCTTTCCTTTTCAAGTTTACTGGTTTTTAATTCATGCTTTTTAAAAAGATAGGGTAAACGCCCGAAGTATTCACTGTCTTTTATTATAATTTTCTGACATGAAAAAAGATAAAAGCTGATAATAACATAGAAAAAGATTCTGTATGCCCTGTAAATCCTCATTAGATGAAAATAAATTTATAGCCTGATAACCATCAAATATAATGATAATGAGCCTCATAATCAAGTGATTTTTATATTTTTTTTATAAAAAGGCTTATTTTTCACATTGGATCATAGGTGATTTTATTTTGATATCATTTAAGTCATGATACGTTAAAAGTTTATTAACTTTGAACGTTAAAAGAATAATTCATATTTTTATGTAATATTTTACAGTTTTTGTTACTTTTATTATGACAGGGTTTACCCTGAAAGTTAAAATTGAATGAGATTGCAAAACAAAGCAGAACCTTTAACCGGATATTATAAATCCCTCAAATTGAGGAACTACTAAAACAGAGGTGGTTTGGGGTTAAAAATAATTGGATGCTTAAATTTTTATAATGCCGGACAAAGTAAAAAAAGTATTACCCGGCACAATAAAGTCATTAAGAGAGAAAAGCAAAATCGTGTATGAAAAAGTAATTTATCACACTTAAAGAATTAGTTATTAGTTATTTAAATAGTACATATATTGATTTCAGGTTAAAATACCTTCTGATTGTGGTTATATTGATCACAGGTTATTTTTTCCTTTTTCATTTCTCAAGCCCAATTGGAGGCCATTCAACCTGTATCATAAAAAATGTAACCGGATATCCTTGTCCTGCCTGTGGGTCTACACGGGCAACCGTATTATTATTTCACGGAGAGATATGGCATTCGATAATGATAAACCCATTCGGGTTATTAACTAATATTTTAATAGTATCATCAATAATCTGGATGGCAATGGATGCCATTCGGGAAAAACAAACATTTTTTCATTTTCTGAGAAAAGACTGGGATGTACGTGTAAAAATATTTCTGTTCCTGATAGTTTTAGCTAACTGGATATGGAATATAGAGAAAGCATTATGACTTAATTAAAAATAACAATCAATTAATAAAAACAAACCTATTAAAACAAAGATCAATGGATGCACAAAAAGTAGACATGTTTATTATGACCAATGGTAAATTTTTCGAAAGCTATCAGGTCAACAAAATCAGGGAGTAGTTGCTGGAGATGGACGACAGCAAATGGGCAACGATACAATCACTGCAATTTAAAGACCCAACAATAAGCCTGATCGTTTCATTAATTGGAGGACAACTGGGTATAGACCGCTTTCTTATAGGAGACACAGGGCTTGGAGTAGGTAAATTACTAACATGTGGAGGCCTGGGCATATGGACAATTATAGACTGGTTTCTTATTATGGGAGCAACTAAAGAGAAGAATATGGAAAAGATACAACAGGTTATTTACTATTCTACCAGCTCACATAATGCTTCGGGAACAAATTATAATACTAATACGGGCGATCAAACCAACACACTGAACAGTTAGTTCGGACAGGTCAATTATTTTAGATTTCAGTTAATAAAACCGAATAGTGTTTAATAGAACGTTTAATGACTTATGGTATTAAAAATACGACCATTTCAATACAATCCTGAGGAGCATGAAAGAGAGAAGGCTTCCACAAGCTACCTAATGTCACTGATTGCTTTGATTGCAGGTTTACCACTTCCGATTATTAATCTGATTGCGACACTGGCATTTTATATCAGTAACAGAAAGGGCACCTATTTTGTCCGTTGGCACAGCACACAGGCGTTGTTGTCTCAATTTACATTGTTGATAATAAACGGATTTGCCTTTTGGTGGACTATTTCAATAATATTTTCTACAAATACCGTGACAAACCTGTACATTTCATACATTATGGCTGTTGTGTTGTATAACATTACAGAATTTGCAGCTACAATTTTTTCAGCTATTAAAACGCGTAAAGGTGTTCATATGGAATGGTGGTTCTATGGAACTTTAACAAATCAAATCTGTAGGGAAAGATTATGAAAAAAGTAGTTTTACAGGGAATTGTTGTCGTTTTGCTGTTTTTGTTTACCTGGTTTGCAATGGATCAGGTGAATTGGATGTCAGCTTTTAATGTACAAAAGACAACTGAAAAAACAGAAGAAAAATTAGGGGAATTGCTCTGGGATGTATTTAAGAGTTCCGAGGAAGAAATAAAAGCCCAATTCGTTACAGCTTCAGTAGATAGTATTCTGGTAAGGCTGTGTAAATCAAATGATATAAACCGGGAAGAGATAAAATTACATATTCTGAAAAAGGATCAAATAAATGCTTTTGCCTTACCGGATGGTCATATAGTTATTTTCACGGGATTGATGGATGCTGCTGATGATCAGAATGAGCTTGCAGGAGTTATGGCACATGAACTGGCTCACATTAAACAAGGTCATGTTATGCAGCGATTAACGCGTGAAATAGGTATTTCAGTCTTGCTGTCTATGGCTTCAGGAAATTCCGGTTCAACTGTAATCCGTGATGCTGCTAAAATGCTTTCATCTTCTGCATTTGACCGGAATATGGAACGTGAAGCAGATTTTTATGCCACCGAATACATGGCTAATTCTCAACTAGACCCCGAAGCACTTGCTCGTTTTTTATTCAGATTATCACTTAATGAAAATGAAAATTTGGAAAAACTGGTATGGATAAGTTCGCATCCTGCCTCCAGAGAAAGAGCGGAATATATAGTTGAGCATGCTGAAAATTTACCTAAAACTTCTGACTATGTATTAAAGTCAGATACCTGGAAAAAAATACTTAGCCAAATCCGGATGGAGGATGAGTACTTAAACCTTAATTGATGCTGTAGATATTTAACTTGAAGCAAAAGAGCTAATCGGGCTTGTTTATTTCCTGAATGGCTTTTTCTATGACTTCATCTTTTGATAGATCGTTCCAATTGAAAAGAATATGTATTTCAGGGGGAATGCCCGATTCAAAATTATTTCCGTCCGGATCAATGGTTTGTGTTATTGAAAACCGGTATCTCCAGCCGTTTGGAAGTTGCCCGCCATTAGGAATTCCAAGTCCGCCGCCGGTTGTGTCTCCCATGAAAATAATATTCGGAAGACTACGGGCTGCCAAACAAGTGAATGAACTGGCACTGTATGAACCCCGGTCAGCAAGAAAGATGACTTTTTGATTGTATATGGAAGCATCTGCAGGCTCAATATATACTGCCTTTTTGGAAGAAAAGTCATTATGACCTGGGCCGTTTTTAATTTTTGAGTAATACAATAATGATTTTTCATTAACGAAACGGCTTAATATTTTATAGATATCGGAAATACTTCCTCCTCCATTTTCACGAATATCCACAATCAATCCACGGGTATCCTTATATCGGTTCATTATAAAATCCAGATTTGTTTTACTAATGCCTCCTGTGAAAGCTGGTAAACGAATATATCCAATCGAATCATGCTGGTTCAATATAAAATCATGACGAAATGGACCGGATGTGTAGTAGTCTTCGGGTAAATAATGATCGACAATTATTCGCCATGAAAAATTGTCCTGTCCCGTTTTATAATTACCGTAATAGGAAATATTCAAATCTGAGATCAGATTTGTATGGTCATCCCTGAGCTCTTTAAGCATGGCTCCCATTACTCTGAACAGCGAATCACCGGTCATATCTTTATACAGGGCAGGGCGATACTTCTGACGTATTGAATCCCAATCAATGTTTTTATATTCAAAGAAAGAGTATTTTTTATCGCATTCATTCCACAAATAATCGAAATTCGTGAAGGGATCATCAGTTTGTATTTCATCTTCAAATATTAATTTTTCACAGGAAATAAAAACAGGGACAAATAAAATTATAAGAATTATTTTTTTCATTGACTATTCGGTTTTTGTACTTTTTCTTTTAAACTAAAAAGAAATGAAAACATTATATGATGTTTGGCCATTTCAAGTTTTTCATAATCGTTACCTGTGTGATAAGCATCCCAGATATAAGATAGTTTGAAAGCGTTACTATTTTTCAAATAGATCAAATAGTCCAGAGAGGAACTAAGTCTGTATCCCTGAAAAATCCGGAATTCATGTTCATCAAAATAATTATAGTCATTTTGAATAGATGAGTGTTCCATATATGCATAGCCGTTACGATAGGTCATATTCACTAAAGCGAAGTTTACTTGCCAGTATAACTTCCTTTTTCTGGGGAAGAAATTAATTTTGAAAAACTTAGCATCCAGAGTTTTGCTTTTATTTCTTGAGACATCCCTTCCAATCTTTAATGATGCGAAAAGCGTTCCTATTCCTTCCATTCCGATGGAATTATTTCGAAAACTATTGTTCTGCCGGAAGTTACCAGATAAATTTAGCATTGCTCCACCCTTTACATTCCATTTTTCAGGAAGCTGAAGCGGAAGTTTGAATAAATTTGTATGATTAATATTCAAATATCCTAAAGAAGCAATTGCACTTTGAGCAACATCGATAGTGGCTGTTTCTCCATATCCGATCATAAAACCCTGACGGGATTCTCTGCGGTTGCTTAAAACAAACCGGTAAAATCCAAAATCACCTGCAATTCCATAATAGAACAAAGGAGAGGTTGCAAAATCGCGAAAGGTTACATAACTGCCCCCAAAACTTATATCGAAATAGGTTGGCTTGATCTGTTCTGGTTTATGGATGGATAATGCTGTATGTTCATCTTGACAAACAATCGTTTGTGTGATAAGAATAAAAATTGCCAACAGAAATAGCTTTGCGGGTTTCATACTTGTGAACTTATATCGAGTAAGCAAAGGTAAAAAATATGACGATTAACAGGGCAAAAAATATTAAAGGAAAGTGATGTTCAACCAATATATATTTAATCCGGTTAACATAATTACTTTGTTCTTCTTAAACTAAAGCCTGCTTGGAAACCGGGCAGGCTTTATAGCACAAGTGGTTCAGATATTATTGAATATTTGCCTGAATATGCAGGATTTTCCGCGGGTTTTTTGGATCATTGGTTATGACCGTAATTGTTTTATGCTGTTTTCCTGAACGTCCGCTGGTATTGAAAGTCACTTTTATATTAGTTTCTTCGCTGGATTTCAATGTTTTTTTACCAGTATGAGTCGCAGTGCATCCGCATGAAGCTTTTACTTTACGTATTTTCAGATCATTTTGACCTTCATTTCTTAAAATAAAGTTATACGTCTGTTTGCTTCCGGGTTTTACTTTGCCGAAATTGTGTTTGATCTTGTTGTATTTGGCTACTGGTGCATTTTTGATCTCATCTTCTGAAAGGTTGGAAAAATCTTCTTTTAGTCTTGCACTTACATTTAGAACCTTTCTTGGTTGTTTCTTGTCATTAGTCATAAGATAAAACCGTTCGAAAACCAGGCCGTAGTCGTTTTTTTTGCTTGCATCGTATGTGAAAATAAGCAGGCCTTCGGCATCAGGTTGCAGGGTGCCGGGCTTGGCTTTGATGTTTATATGATCTGGTACATTACCAAAAGAGAGTGTCATTGGCTCATCCCATTGATTATATATCCCTATAGTATCCGTTACAATTTCATCCTTTAAAACATCCATGAAAGCCATATGATTGGTTTTCATTCTGAGGTTACCTATTTTCCGGGGATAATGATCGGCTTTGGTTTTTTCCCGGGGAGTTACTTTACCTTTTATAAAAAGTATTGTATTTGGGTTTTTGGGATCGTTGGTATAAACGGTTATGGCTTTGTTAAACGACCCGGGACGTCCTTTTGTTTTATAAATAGCTGAAATAAAACCTTGTTCACCAGGAGCAATATTTCCTTTAGTATAATCTGAGGTTGTACAACCGCAACTGGGATTTACTCTTTTGATAACAAGGTCTTTATCTCCTTCGTTGGAAAATGTGAATTTACATTCAACTTTTCCGGCTTCTTCTTTTATTGTTCCGTAATTGTGCACTTTCTTATCAAATTTAATGCTTTGGGCAGAAGCCGTTGCTATAAACAAAATAAACAAGGTGCTGAAAAAATATTTCATCGTTTTCATAGAATTATAATTTTATTGTGCAAATGTATGATTTTTATTCCTTTTCAGTGATGTTGTTTTATGATGCAGGTTTAATATATGATAAATTATTAATGGCTATCGTTTCAGAATTGCTTCACTTAACTTATCCTTATTCATACCATCGAAATTACCTGAACTCATGAATAAAAGATTTTTATTATTCCAATCCAGTGATTTCAGATGTTGTTCCAGGTCTTCTCTTAGGTTAAAAACTTTGATGTTAGCATTATCAAAAGCGTCATAAATATGTTGTTTTTGCAACATGGGAAGGCGTTTAAGTTTAATAGCATGTACGTTAAAAAACACTATTGGCATATCAACGGCATTAAGTGTCCCGCTGTACTGGGATAAAAAGTCTTTGTTTAAACTGCTGTATGTATGTAATTCAAGGACTGCCACCAATTCGTTATCACCAAACTGATATTTCACTGCTTCTGAAGTTGCTTTAACTTTAGAAGGGCTATGCGCAAAATCTTTAAAGATTCTTGTATGTTCATTTTCAGCAATTTTTTCCAGCCTGTTTGAGGCTCCCTTAAATTTGGTCATAGCCTTATAAAAATTATCCGGTGATAAACCAATTTCACGGCAAATAAGCATTGCCCCCTGCATATTTTTCATGTTGTGATCACCAAATATCTCCATAGGGTATTCCTTTTGGTTATACCGGATTATTGTTTTACCGTTTTTGATATAGCTGTCGCACGTAAAATAAGGAATCATCCTGGCTTTTCCGTCATATTCATTGACAAGTTTATGAATTATTCCGTCACCGCTGTAATATACCAATGAACCATCATCAGGCAGTAAATCTATAAATGTTATGAACTGATCCACATATTTCTCAAAAGTGGGAAAAACATTAAAATGATCCCAGGCAATGCCGCTTATTAAAGCCACGTGAGGTTTGTAAACATGAAACTTTGGTCTGGGATCATTTGCAGATGTCAGATATTCGTCGCCTTCAAAGACCATAATGTTTGCTTCTTCACTTAGCCTGACCATAACTTCAAATCCGTCTAACTGAGCCCCGACCATGTAATCAACGTCAATTTTATGATAGTTGAGCGCATGCAGGATCATGGCTGTAATCGTAGTTTTACCATGGCTGCCACCTATGACGATACGCTTTTTATTTTTGGCATGTTCATATAAATATTCAGGGAAAGAATAAACCGGGAGGTTTAGTTTTTCCGCTTTCATTAATTCAGGATTGTCTTTTTTAGCGTGCATTCCAAGAATTATAGCATCAATAGCGCCGTGAATATTATTTTCATCCCAGCCCGTTTTCTCTGGTAAAAGCCCGTATTTTTTTAAGCGCCCTTTGGAAGGTTCAAAAATCTCATCATCAGAGCCTGTAATCTGATGCCCCTGCTTGTATAGAGCAATAGCCAGATTATGCATCGTACTACCCCCAATGGCTATAAAGTGTATTCGCATGTTAAGTAAGTTTTTAATGTGTTGTTTGTACAGGTGCTGAGTAAATTTATTTTGCTTCTGTATAACAAAGGTAAACATCATTTCAATTCAATGGTTTATTTTTGTGAACAAATGATTTATTTACTTATGGAATTATATTCGATAATTGCTGAAAATTGGAAAATGGATGGGGGAGCAGTTTTTGGTGTTGTCCCTAAAACAATCTGGAAAAAAAACTATCCGGCTGATGAAAAGAACAATGTTCCGGTCAAATCCCGGTGTCTGCTGGTGAATCATGATGATCGAAAAATATTGATCGATACGGGGATGGGCCGAAAACAAAATGAAAAATATTACCATTACAAATATTTGACACATAAAGATGAGCTTGTCAGAAATTTGAGGGACAAAGGATTTGAACCGGATGAAATAACGGATGTATTATTTACGCATTTGCATGACGATCACGTGGGAGGAGCTGTATATCTCGCAAATAATGGAAAGTACAAAATGACCTTTCCCAATGCCAGACATTATGTGAGCCGTGAACAATATGTATGGGCTGTAAACCCAAACCTTAGGGAAGCAGCTTCATATTTTAAGGAAAACTTTGAACCCATTAAAGATGCTGATCAGCTAATTTTTTTGGAAAGAAAAGATCAATCTCCATTCGATGGAATAGAGCTTAGATTTTTTGACGGACATACCAGAGGTCAAATAATTCCGATTGTGAATACTGAGGACAAAAAAATTGTATTTGCCGCGGATTTTATTCCTTCGGTTGCTCATATTCCAATACCCTACATTGCCAGTGTGGATATAGAACCTTTGAAGGCGCTGGTGGAAAAAGAACATTTTATAAATGAGGCCCTGGATAATCAGTACATATTATTCTTTGAACACGATAGTTTTTATGAATGTTGTACTTTAAAACAAACAAAAAAAGGGATTCGTGCTGATCAAATTTTAACATTGGAGCAACTACGGTTAAATTGATGTTGTTTTATTGAATATTTGCTATTTTTGTCTACAGCAAAACATTTAGTAATGATAAATAAAATTGAAGTAACTACTCTGAATGAGCAGTATATAAATAAACAGCCGCAGGCTGTAATACAGTATTTCCTGGATCAATATCCCGGGGAAATTGTTTTTTCAACTAGTCTTCAGGCCGAAGATCAGGTCTTAACGGACATGATTTGTAAACATGATAAAACTAACGTTAGTTTTGTTACACTCGATACGGGAAGGATGTTTGAAGAAACCTATGATATCCTTCACCGCACTAACATGCGTTATAAAATCAATATTAAAGCCATGTTTCCTGAAAGAGATAAAGTTGAGCAAATGACTCAGGAAAAAGGGATTAATCTTTTTTATGAAAGTATTGAGAACCGGAAATTATGTTGTCATATTCGTAAAACCCTCCCCCTGATGCGAGCCATTGAAGGACATAAAATATGGATTACCGGTTTAAGACGTTCCCAGTCTGTGACACGCAAAGATATTCCAATGATTGAATGGGATGAAGCACATAATATTACCAAAGTAAACCCGTTAATCAACTGGGAATATGATGATGTATGGGATTATATCAAAAAAAATAATATTCCATATCACAAACTTCATGATAAAGGTTTTCCGAGCATTGGCTGTGAGCCCTGTACCAGAGCCGTTTCCGAAGGTGAGGATATCAGAGCCGGCCGGTGGTGGTGGGAATCTCCGGATAATAAAGAATGTGGCCTTCATATAGATAAAAGATAATTTTTTTTGTTTTTTATTGAATTTATCATACGTTTGTTTTTGATTTTCTCTTAACAATACAAATGGATGATGTTATGAGAGAGTATATTTCATAAAAAACCAGGTTAATAGTGTTCTTAATTTAAATATATATTAATGAAAAAGAAATACTTAGTCCTTTTAAGTTTTTTAATGTGCGTTACATTAAAAGCAGGGGCTCAAAAAAATGAGCATCAAACATTAAGATCCGGAGGAGATTTACCCAAAGACTTTCTGACATTTAGCATTGAGAATTATGATAAAGCAGCAGAAAAGCAAATTTTAGATTCGGACCGGCGAAAAACGACAAAATACAAAGAATCTTTTTTAACAAAGAGTCATTGGTATTTAAATCGTATGTTGCGTGGTGGTTCAATCATGTTTAATGACCCGATCACTAAATATGTGCAGGATGTTGCAGATTTTGTGCTAAAAGATTATCCGGGGATACGTGCGAATCTGAGGTTTTATACTGCAAAGCATGCCTCCGTTAATGCATTCTCCACGGATGCCGGGATAATAATTTTCAATACGGGATTGATAGCACAACTGGAGAATGAGGCGCAACTTGCCTTTGTAATTGCACATGAGGTTGTTCATTATTATAATAAGCATGGAATTACAGGATATCTGGAAGAAAAACTGATTGGTGAAGAATATAAAGACCTTGATTCCTGGACATTTAATGAGATGTTCTATTTGGCTAAAAATCAACGATCAAGGGAGATGGAGATGGAAGCTGATGAATTGGGCTTCGAGAAATTCTACACGAAAACAGAATATAGTCCGAAAGCTGCTTTAGGGGTTATGGATGTTTTACAATATGCTTATTTGCCATTTAATGAAATAAAATTTTCTCCAGGCTTCTTAACTAATCAGTATTTTAGTATTCCCGATAAGTTTATGCTGGATGAATTAAAGCCGATTTCAGTGGGCGATGATTATAATGACAAAAGGAGTTCACATCCCAGTGTAAGGAAGAGACGGGAAAACCTGAAGGACATGATCGGGCTTGAAGGAGATAAGAATGAAAAACGTGATTTTATTATTTCTGAAAAACGTTTTTATGAAACCCGAAAACTGGCACGTTATGAAACGATCCGGAAACACATGATAAACAGAGATTATCCACGCGCCTTATATGATGCTTATGTGATGATGCAACAAGACCCTGACGATGATTATCTGAAAAAAATTACTGCCGGGACTCTTTACGGATTGAGTATTTATAAGTCAAATCATACAGACGGACCGGTAGTTAGTGATTATGAAGATATAGAAGGAGAGTCACAACAGGTCTATTACATGATGGATGAAATGTCAGATGAATGGGCTAATGTAATTGCAATGCAGTATGCGTGGAGGCTCTATAAAAATGACCCGGACGATCGTTATTTGGCTGAGATCACTGAGCACCTGATGGTAAATATGATACAACAGGAAAAGCTACACCTGGATGGGTTTTATGACGTTTCTAAAGAAGTATTGGCAAACCTTATTGATTCTACTGAAAAAGAAACTGACAATAAACAATTGTCGAAGTATGACAGGATCAGGAAAAAAAACAAAGAACAGCAATTAAAAAGGGGTGAAGAAGAATATCGTTTTGCACTTGTCGATATGGTTAATGATAAAGATTTTCTCGATGCTTTTGAGCAGGCTGAAGAGTATGTCAAAGAATTAGAAGAGGAGGAGACGTATTCGTATGATGATCTGGATGAGATATACGGTGACAATGATGCACGAGGAAAAGATAGAAAAGCCGATATACCTGGTGTCGACCGGGTATTTATGATTGACCCCATGTATTTATATATTAATGAAAAAGATGATGAGATCATTCAATATTTTAAAACAGAAAAGAAACAACAGCAAATGAGTGAAAGTATTGTGAAAAGCAGTAATGATCTGAAGCTGGAAGCAATCATGATGGATCCATGGACGCTCCAAAAAGAAGAGGTGGACCGATACAATGATATAGTATTGCTGAAAGATTGGATGACTGAATATTTTGCTCATAGTGATATTCATATTATTCCATTTGCATCAAATGATGTTTATCCTTTGATGGAAGATTATGATACCAAATATTTGAACTGGATGGGAACAATAAGCGGGAGAGTGAAAGACGGCAGTAAATTCATTACTGGTTGTCTGTATTTATACATTGGGTTAGTACCATTAGCGATTTATGAATGGGTTAAACCAAATTATCAAATGATTTTATTTAACACATTGATCGATTTGGAGGAAGCAGATATCCGTTTTTCATATCGCTATGCAACCGATAATAATGCCGGAAAATACCGGTTGCAAGCCCGGATATATGACATCTTAAATCAAATTAAAAATCAAGAATAAATCTGAAAATTTAATTATTAAATAGCAGTATAATGAAAAAGTTAATCATTTCAATATTGTTTCTTGTGTTTACTTTTTATTCAACTGAAGCGCAGGTTTCAGGGAGCAACGGAAACCGTATGATTGGCGGTTTAGGTATATCGCCGGATCCGTTCGGCTGGTTGTTTGAAAACAATGAATATACAACTGGTGTTCAGCTCGACTTCGATTATGTGATTACAAGGAATAGCTCTTTAGGTTTGCTTTTGGATTTTGATAATGTGAATCATAGGTATAGTAGTTTTTACATGCCTGGCATGGGCTATAATTATGGTTTTAGAGGGGTCAGCGATCCTTTTGTTATTCACAGTAGTTTGTTCGAGTTGAATTACAAGTTATTTACCAACGGGCAAATTGCACCTATTGGGAGTTACTGGAAGGTTTCGGGGGGTATTTTAAGCGTAGGTCATGAGTTTGATAAAGAAGAGTTTACTTCTCAGTTATATGATAGAAGTGATCTTACGGATGTATCGGAATTTGATGATATGGTCGTGAAAGATAATTACATCGTTCCGTTTATTGGCATTGGGTTTGGAGAAACTTTTCCTGTTCTGATGGAGAATCTTTATTTTGATATAGGCGGAGATATTAGATTTTTCCTGAAAAGAGATATTTTTCTTAACCAACTATTTGATGAGTATCCCTCAATAACTAAAGAGAATTTATTAGAATACAATACGTGTTCAGTAATTTTGTTCAATAAATTCCTTAATATAAAAATTACATTGCGATATGCTTTCTAATCGGAAGAATACTGCAGGTTAGAATATTTGCCTGAAAAAAAAGTGAATGAGTTCCGGTTTAAAAAGTATCGGAAAAACAAATCCAAAAAGAGCCCCCCAGAAGTGCGCATCATGACCGATATTGTCTTTTCCACGGCGTGCCATATACGCTGAAAATATTAAAAACAGTATGCCAAATACCGGAGATGGTATTGGAATAGGAAGTAGGATTAATCCGATTTTGGATGAAGGCCGGATTAAAATACTGGCAAAGATCACTGCAGAAACAGCTCCGGAAGCGCCAACAGCATTATACATGATGTCATCTTTATGTTTTCCCAATGATGGTAATGTGGAAAAAGCTATAGAACCGATATATAAAAGAACATATAAGAATATCCCTTCGGCTTTTCCGTAAATAGCAATAAAATCGCTTTCTACAAACCTTCCGAAGGAGTACAAGACAAACATATTGATCAGTAAATGAACCAGATCAGCATGTAATAAGCCATAAGAAAAAAAGCGGTAATAATTTTTGTTGTAAGCAACTGCATGTGCATTAAACTTTAACCGGTCGAACAATTCCCGGTTACTGAAAGCGAGCAAAGATACAATTACTGTTATGATAATGAATAATAATGTCATACATATTCACTGTTTCCGGATTTTATAATCCTGATTAGTGAGTATTCTCAGTTTGCAATATGTTTGCTTTAGCATTTTCTTTTTCACGGTGATCGATTTCCGATCCCATCACGCTATGTGGAATCAAATATACGACCAGCAAAATAATTGAAGCCGCCAGCGCCCAGCCTTTTCGATCCCGGTTTCGAAACTGTATAATGAAAGCTATGATCCAGAACACAAAGGCAATAAGGGTTTTATTATCTGTCAGGTCATTACTGACAGGCCATCCCGTCCATAACTGACCAAATGCATATTCCTGAATAATAGGTCCCAGTATTAGGCCACCTGGTATCAAAGTAAAAAGTGTTAGCTTAGTATATAAAAAAGTTCGCTTGCCGCGTATCAATGCTTCTAATCCTGTACGGGCACTGAAAAGCATAGCCAGGAACATTAAAATAATATGTGGAATAAGAACAAAGGAGGGGACAGCACCTTTAAAACGAATAATTACCGGTTCTTCAACCAGATTCTTTTTGATTTCATTATGCTCCAGAATTACATTGTATTGGACTTTTCCCGCCGGAGGCTGATGAGGTATTGATGCTGAAAAAGTATTTCCGGAATGCTTCATAGGTATTGTATCCCATTTGTCATAGCTTTTATACCGGCGGTATGCCAGGTAACCATCAATATCTGCATTCTCCGGTATAATGATTTTTACAGGTGCATCACCCAAACCCCCATGAGACCTGAGTAGCTCGAAGTTTACAGTAGTTTTATCTATAGTGACTTCTCCTGATACCGGATAAGTCGGACCAGTCATTCGCTGGTACGCAGCCAATGCTATGGTCAGGATGAAGGTCAGAATCCAAAATAATATGGATTTTGTCTTATAACTCATTTTTACCATGCTCACTCTTCTTTAAAAAAACGCAAAATTAATGGTTTTTATCTTTTGATCCGGCTAAAAGATCCGGTATATGCGTTGAATTAAATTCCATTTGCATAGTAACATGATCAATATGGAATTGTTCATAGAGGATAGCTTCGGCTTTTTCACGTATCACAGATGCTTCAGTGGTTTTGAAGTCCTGACTCAAATCGACATGACTTTCAAAATGGATTTCTTTATCACTGAGTCGCCAAATATGAACGTGATGGATATTCTTAATCCCTTCAATCTTCGTAAGTTTATTCTTTATTTCTGCAAGATCGATGTCTTTTGGCTTTGATTGCATTAATATATCCACCGTTTCAATAATAATCGAAATACTTTCCTTAATAATATATAAACCTATAATAACAGTAACTAACGGGTCAATCCAATATAATTCATAAAAATAAATTAAGACCCCACCAATTATAACTGCCACAGAAGAAAGTGTATCGCCCAGCAAGTGCAGATACGCTGCTTTAATATTAATATTGTCTTTTTTGTGCTTTTCCAATATTAAAACTGAAATTATATTGGCAATCAAGCCAATGGCAGCAACGACCAGCATTAGTGTGCTGTTTATAGTTTCCGGATTATTAAAACGTTGCCAGGCTTCAGAAAAAAGAAATATACTGATAGCAATCAAAGCAATACCATTAAACAAAGCAGCCAGTATTTCTATTCGTTTGTAACCGAATGTTTTATTTAAGCTTGATGGTTTTTGGGATACTTTATTGGCCAACCAGGCAATAAGTAATGCAATACCATCACCAAGGTTGTGAAGAGCATCTGATAATAAAGCCAGACTGTTTGAGAGGATACCCCCAACAATCTGGAACAGCGATATGGCCATATTTAACCAAACTGAAATAAAAAGGTCTTTACCTTCATTAGCTTGTTTACTTTGCTGATGCATATAAGAACAAACAATAGATGTTTTTTAAAGTTTTACAATTAATACTTATAGATTTCCTCTGCTTTGCTTTCTGCTTTTAACTCACTATCTGTTGAAAAGTGAAGTATTAAGTTTAAAACCACCCTGTGCGGACTTACTGTTTCCTGATTAAGATCAAAATATTCATAATGTAAAGACATACCGAAATCACGGTTGGCTTTCCAGTAAAATCCAAATCGAGGGCTTATTCCAAAATTGTCATTGGGTTTTTGTATTACCCCCCGGTAACGCCCCCAGGTATAATAACCTTTAATACCTGCAAATAATGCATATTTGTTTTGATATTTTTTTGAAAAACTGAATAGTTTATCAATAGTTAGCGGGATCAAATAACGCCGCTCCCAGTACTGGTAATAAAGATTTGATGATTGTTGTTCTATAACCCTTTTGGCAAAATATCGTGTAGAAAAACCTAAAGTTACATTTGTATTGCTTTTTACTTCATGAAAACCCAAATGAGTTCCGAAAAGCGCATCGTCAGTGTTGCCGCTGATACTATATCTGAATAAAACGATATCATTATACGGAATCAGATTTTGTTTCGCTCCATGATCGGACAAAAGATTTCTGATACTATCGTTTCCTAAACTTTTGGCCAGTGTAAGCAGTGTTATTGGGTCATTGATTTTATGGTTTACCTCTGCACCGTGCTTAATTAAAGTATCAGCAACGGCTACATGATTATACTGAATGGCAAAAGTTAATGCTGTACTATTGCTTTGGGTTTTCAGGTTAATTTTAGCTCCTTTTTCAACCATCAAACCGGTTAGTTTGTGGAATCCGTATTTTGAAGCAAGCATAAGAGCTGAATAACCTTCTGAGTCTGTCATATTAAGTTTTGCCTTCTTTCTTATGAGTAATTCGGATATAGCGGGATAACCTGCAGAAATTGATAACATTAATGGTGTAACATCATACCGTGCAGTGGCATTGATGTCAGCATTATAATAGATCAACATGTCTGCAATATAATAATAACCGAAAGCAGCGGCATAATGTAATGCCGTTTTTTCCAGTTTTCCGCGCTGGTTTACATCTCCACCATATCGAACAATTTCTTCCGCAACCTCTAAATATCCCATAGCGATAGCTCTTATCAATGCTTCTTCTTCATTTCTCGGATTAACATCCGGATCAGCTCCGTTGTGTAATAATATCTTAACAACATCAAGGTGTCCTTGCTGTGCTGCATAAATTAAAGGAGTTTCCTGGCTGTAATCGTTTTTGACATTTACATCTGCACCCGATTTGATCAGATAAATTACTGAATCTGCATTACCGTTCCAGGCAGCATCCATCAAAGCATAATCCAATGAGTCTTTTTGTTCCTTTGGTTGGGCGGTTATTATGCTGATTGTAAAAAGTAAAAATGTTATAGTTGCTATATATCGCATGTGCTTTTTTTGATAAAATTAAACATTTTACGCTTTTCTTATAAATATTATGAAATAACATGATAAATATAAATAATTATGGGTAATTTTATCATCCAGTAAGTGTTAATCTTCAAATTTATTAATGATGTTTTTAATCAAATTTAATAAGATTATGTTTTTAGCAGGCCTGTGTCTGTTCATATGCAATTCATGCAATAATGTTGAGAACAAGGCCAGACAGACAATTAATAAAAGCGGTGAAGCAGTGGGGAAGTCCTCTGCTGAGTTTTTCGAAGGAGTGACAGAGGGGGTGGATAAAATTCTACAACCTGAGATTACTTTATCAGAAGACCTGAAGGTAAAAGGTCTGGAATTTGGTAAATGTATAGTTGAGCGTGATTCAGGGAGCCATAATAAGAATAAATTCGTTTTATATTTGATATTCAATGAAAACATCCGGGATACATTGCTTCTAAAAGCGTATGATAAAAATGGAATGGAGATCGGCAGAACTATTCAGAAAATTGATAAAAAAGCAGGACAGGCAAAGTATTTTGATTTTATATTTGATGAACGCACCAATATAGAAGTTAAAAGTAAGATCAAAATTGAATAATCCTTATGACAGGTTTAAGATTCGGGAAATAATAGTTTTGTTTTAATTTATTTTTTTTGCTGATCAAAATGTGCTGTTATTTGTTTTTTCAAACAGCAAAAAAATCTTGAAAAAATATCATAATGTTTGAAATTGATGAAAACACAAAGTATTCATTACGGCTGATAGGGCGTGGCAGTGTGATTCTCGTATCAATTGCTTTAATGCTTGCTTTAATTGGTTATTTTCAAAGGGATAAAAGCCCGGCTATAAACGAAAATGAGTTTTTGTTTGTGGAGTTTATTTCTGTGAACAAAGAAGCAAAAACACAACTGCTGGATCAAAGAATCATAGTTTCCGGAGTTATTGACAGTATCTATATTGATAGTGATCAGGTTACGGCATTATTGAAAGACGAAAATTCGTCTAAAACACTACAATGCTATTTCCTTGATAAGAGCGAAACCGAATTTCTGGAGACAGATCAAAAATATAACATTGAAGGTATCTTTAGCAGTTTCAACGATACGGGTTTTAAATTTAGGCGTTGCCGCTTAATAGAATGAACTTTTAAATCTCTTCAACTGTTTCAGGTTTCATGAAGCCTTTATCAGTTCAGCTAAATATTTTCAATTTTATTTTTATATTGGTGATATCCGTTTTTTCTTCAACGGCAAAAGCTCAGATACTGTCAGATTTTACGGCGCGGCAAAAAGCAGGTGCCATAGAACTGATTTGGACATTTAATTCGGGTGAAACCTGTGATGGTACATGGGTAAAACACGGGACTGATTCACTAAGCCTTGAAACCATATATCATGTACCTGGTATATGCGGAGCAGCGAGTAAGGAAGTAAGATATGAATATATTCATGAGTTTCCTGAAAAGAATACTATGAACTATTATCGCCTGGAGCTGGGAAACAGAGGTTTTTCCGCGATTGTCAGAGTATACTTTGATGATGTGGGAAATGGTTTTGCTATATATGGTAATCCATTAACTGATTATTCTGAAATCATTTTGTCAAATGATTTTCGTGGTAATGCCGAAGTGATAATTTATGATCAAAATGGTAAAATACACCTGCAGGAAAGGCTAAGCAAAAAAGCGTTTAAATTATACAGAGAGCAATTTAACAGTGGTTTGTACTTTATAATTGTGAGATTTGACAATAAAAAAGTATTTAAAGAAAAAATAATGGTTATTTAAAAGCAAGAAGATGAGAAAACCAACACATAAAACATGGGGATTTCTGGCGATGGTAGCGATGTTTTTGGGATGGGGTATGGTAATGGGAGGCGGAGCAGCAGGGAATCAGTTTATTTTGTACAGCGGTGGCACTATGCTGGGGATTGGAGCCATATATTTACTCTATAGATTGTATATAATGATCAAATCCAGGGAAAAACACGAGCACTCCAACGAATAATCAAATGCCAATTTTCCAGATATTTCCTTCAAACCGCCAGTAGTTTAATGTTAAATCAGTAATGGTGTCAGGAGGAATTACGCTATCGGCGTGTTTTATTAATTCCTGGAAACTATGCTTGTATCTTTTAACATTTTTGTCTTCCAGTAATAACAGATACCCCGGTTCATATTTCAGTGCAAACCAATTTGATTCTACTACAACAGGCCTGGATTTATATTCATCCAGTAATTCCGGAATCCTATTCATTAAAGGTCTTTCCATCCCTGCAATAAAAAAACTTTTTGAAGCTCCTGCTTTAAGAAACCGTTTCGAGTCTTTACGATCAGCGCCTTCTTTTTCGTCAATCAGGATCATTTCCCCGTATCCGGGGTAGTGTTGCTTAAAATCTTCCAGCTTATCGTAGGCGGCAATTTTAACAGCCACAATACCATCATGCCGGAAGTGCCGTACAATGGATTCAATAAGTTTGGATTTACCGGCTTTTCTGTGATTGGCTCCTATAACCAACACATTTGGAAAGGAATATTTATTCATTTTTATCTTCCTCCATCTCTCTTTCCAGGAATTTACGAAGCTGGTTCGGATTGATCCGTTTGGCAAGAATTTTTTTATCCTCATCCAGCAGGAAAATTGTGGGAGTCGCTATCAGGTCATACAGGTTGTGGAAACTGGTCCATTGTTTTCCATCATATACATTTATCCATTCCAGGTTGTTCTTTTTGATGTATTTTTTCCATTTGCCGGGATTTTTTCTGTCAATGCACGCTGCATATACCTTCACACCTTTGTCTTTAACATCTTCATAAAGCCTTTTTAGCTTTGGTGTTTGACGTTTGCAGTGGCCGCAGTCCGGTTCCCAGAAATATAGAACCAGATATTTTGATTCAACGGAATGCAAAGCAACAGGGTTTCCTGAAGTATCCGTAAGCAGCATATTGGGAGCTTTTTTCCCAATGAGGATATTCCTGAGTTTATCTGCACGCTTTTTGATGTTTTTTAAAACTTTTTTGCTGACCCAGGGTGTTTTTTCTTTTCCGAAATAGTTGTCAGCCATATGAACAAACACTTTGTCCATACCCATAATATCAGATTGTTCAGCATTATATGTCAGGTACCATGTTAAATAACGGGTAACTTTTTCATTGTCTTTAGCCATATTCATGATCCTGTCAGCAGCCCTGATTATGGAATCCGGATCCTGTATCACAACATTATTGATAAAATTACTTATCCGTTGGTGTAAAACCGGTGTGTGAAGCATTACTTCACTGGATAAATCCAGATTATCAAAATAATGGTTCACAAAATAGTTGTATTGCCATTCTTTTTTTTCTTCTTCGTTCAAATCTTCCGGAGCATCCGGTACTTCAGGATCACGTGATGCCTGATATATCTGAGCCATAAAAGATTCAGGATTGTTTTTTATATAGTTCTGCTTATATGAAGTGATAAGCTTGTTTAAACTGTCGACCTTATTTTGTAATTGTTCTTTTTTTATGGAATCGTTGACAGAAAGGCCTTCTATCTCTTTTTGCAATTCAACTACCTTTTGATTTTTAGGTGATGAATAGTGCAGGAAATCATAAAAATGACTGTTTTCTTCAGAGCCTTTCACTTTCATTTCTTCAACCATATTATCATAGCTGGTAGTAAGGCTGAATTTCTGATCTTCAGGAACCAGGAATTCGAAATAGTTTTTGTCCTGGCGCACCGCTAAATAAATCCCCTGAGGTAATTTCTTTTCGCCTTCAAATACAAATACTCCGTTACCATGGTTTGGTACCGTATCTTTGATGTATTGTTTGTCACCATTATAATTAACCAGATACATAATTGAATCCGGTGTGTTTTGCAGTTGTACTTTTATTTTGTAACCCTGGGAAAAAAGTATTTTCGTTGAAAATAACGAGGCTATGATAATGACAAATAATATTATTTTTCTCATAATGAAGTGTTTGTTTTGCTTAAATTAAAATTCAGTTTGATATCTCTTATTATAAAATTCAAAATTTGCATGCCTACGACAGTATTCTAACGGTTATTTAAATTAAAAGTTTAATATAAGAACATAAAACAGATACAGGTTTAACAGATTTTAAGTTTTATATTTCCTGACCTGGCAGGGTATTATTTTCTATTTTGGACGAGAACAAAAGTTTATGAATGGCGGCATGCACATTTACCAGGCGATGTCCCCATCTGGCTGCAAATAATCGGTGGCATTCATAAACGGCATTTTGCCGGGCAATACTCGTATTTTGCTGATACAACACTAAGAAGTCTTTCAAATCCTGGTATATGTCGGCTAAGCCTTCAGCGATGCTGGCTTTTTCTGCCTTGTCACCATATATTTCATCATGAATGACCAGACCAAACATATCATCTTCTCCCAGTTTTTCCTTGAACTGACTGTATATATTGTCCCAGTTTTCTTCGGTTATGTAATGTTCCGGCACCATATCTTCTACAGGCGGAACATAAGGAGTCAGAGCACCTTTGATATATAGCAGAGGTAATACTTTCTGAAAATATCCCAGAATGTCCGATTTATCGTACTTCTCAAGTCCTTCGGTGAATATGCAAAAGTCATTGGCTACTGTTATCAGCTCAATAACATGCGATCCTTTTACTTTTTCTTCAATGTCGGCCATATTTTATTTACTGTTTTTTGCAAAGATAACAAATTGAAAAATTGTTGAATTGTTTAATGATATTGATAATTGATAAAATTACCCTGTATTGGAGGGGTAAAATTAAATAATGTTTTTGTAATCAGTATCTAAAAGAGAGCATTACTTTTTGCATTTTCATCTGTTTATAATATTATTAAATAGGTACGATGGAGCTCGCCATGACACATCATCTTTCAACTATACACTTTTCATTTTTTTAATCATGCGTGTGTGTGTTAAAGTTTTTGTCATGGCTCGGTTCATCTGTTTATAATTTTGTTCTGTGTTCTGTGTTTGTTCGTTGTTTCTCTCAGTCTCTCAGTCTCTTCGCCTCTACGTTCGCTTAAGTCGCTTAAGTCGCTTCATTCGCCCTCTCGCATCATCACATCATCGCATTACTCATTACGCCATTTAATCATTCTCGTGTGTGTTCCGCCTTAGGCGGATCATGAATGTTTCATCTTAGCTTTTCCCGGTGGGTCTTGTTCATTACGTTTTTGTCCGTATCTTTGCAGATTAAAATGAAAGGCGAACTTTGGGCAATATATTACTGGCGGAACATATCAGCAAGGCATATGGCGATAAAGCCTTATTCGAAGATATCACACTGGGGATAGATGAAGGTCAGAAAGTAGCTTTAGTAGCTGCTAATGGAACAGGCAAAACCAGCTTCCTGGATATTATTGCCGGAAAAACAGAGGCTGATTCCGGTACGGTTTCTTTGCGTGAAGCGATCAGGGTTGGATATTTATCCCAAAACCCTGAACTGGATGATTCCAACACGGTATTTGAAGAGCTTTTTCATTCGGAAAATCCATTTATAGAAGCCATAAGAAACTATGAGTTAAGCCTGAAAAGATTTCAGGAAAAGGAGTCAACAGATAATAAGAACTTTATGCAGGAAGCCATGAACAAAATGGATGTCCTGCAAGCCTAGGATTATGAAGTTAAGATTAAAGAGATTTTATCTCGTTTGAAACTGGGTGATATCCACCAACCCGTTAGTATTTTATCAGGAGGACAAAAGAAGAAGGTTGCCCTTGCCCGCGTGCTTATGGAACAAGTTGAACTGATGATCCTGGATGAGCCTACCAATCACCTGGATATTGAAATGATCGAATGGCTGGAGGAATTTTTATCCCGCCAAAAGCTGGCCATTCTTCTGGTAACACATGATCGTTATTTTTTGGATGAAGTCTGTAGCGAAATTGTGGAAATGGATAATGGTGAGCTGTATAAATACAAAGGCAATTACAGCTATTTTTTAGAGAAAAAAGAGGAACGACAGCAACAACAATTACGCGAAATTGGAAAAGCCAAAAACCTATATCGCAAAGAGCTGGAATGGATGCGACGTATGCCTAAAGCACGCGGAACAAAGGCCCAGGCAAGGGTAGAAGCTTTTTACTCCCTGGAAGAAAAGGCTAAACAGCGTGTGGATGATTCTCATGGACAATTGTTTGTTAAAACAGAACGACTGGGGAAAAAGATTTTGGAAATTAACGATATATATAAATCATTTGGTGCGCTTAAGATTGTAGAAGGATTTAGCTATACATTTAAACGTGGTGAGAAAATTGGTGTAGTTGGCCCTAACGGCATCGGTAAATCTACACTTTTTAATATGATCGTGGAGCAGGAGAACCCCGATATGGGTGATATTGTGCGTGGCCAGACTACAAAGATCAGCTATTTTTCTCAGCAAGGGATGAAACCGGAAGGGGATAAGCGCGTCCTGGACATGGTGAAAGATATAGCTGAGGAAATTGAATTACACAACGGAACTATGTCGGCTTCCCGTTTTCTGGCTTATTTCAATTTTGACAATACGACGCAATACAATTATTTTAGTAATCTCAGTGGTGGCGAAAAAAGAAGATTGTACCTGCTCATGAAGCTTATGGAAAATCCGAATTTTCTGATCCTGGATGAGCCTACAAACGACCTGGACATTCCAACACTGGCAATTTTAGAGGATTTTCTACGTAATTTTAAAGGCTGTGTTTTGATATCATCCCATGATCGTGCTTTTTTGGATAATCTTGTAGATCATGTGTTTGTTTTTGAAGGATATGGCTATGTGAAAGATTTCCCGGGTAATTATACACAATACAGGCTCAAAAAAAAGAAAGAAGAAAAGCAAAAAAAGGCACTTAAACCAAAGAGATCGCAAAATAAACGTGGCCCCGGCAAACGCGATCCCAATAAAGCAACATACAAACAAAAGCAGCGGCATGATTTTCTGGAGAAGGAAATCGCTCGTTTAGATGAGGAGAGAGAGCAATTAACCCAGAAATTGAATTTAGAAGAGCTTCAGCCGGATGAATTACAAAATGCTTCTGAAACCATCGGGAAGCTCATGGAACAAATTGATGAACTTACCCTGGAATGGATGGAGCTGGAAGAAATTATTAATCCTGAATAAACTTCTTCAATCTACAGGTTCAATGTTTTATTCGTGCATTTGTGGCATAGTCAACCAGAAAATACGCGAATAGTCTCACCTGTAAAACAGGTATCATGATTATTTAAAGACAATATTTTCGCGGGCTGTTGTTTTTTCGCAGTAATGACAGCGAAGCTTCAGTTCATCTTCCATGTCTTTATTCATCACGACAAAGCGAGTTGGCACATCCTGGTTATTGGTAATACATTTTGGATTAATGCATTTTACAACCTTTGCTATGGAATCCGGAATTTCAACCTGTGTTTTCCTGATTACTTCAAAGTCTTTAATTTCTATCATTGATGCATGAGGAGCTACCAAAGCAATTTTGTTTACTTCCTCAGCTTCAAAAAAGCGATTTTCCACTTTGATAATTCCCTTATTACCATATTTTTTACTTTCCAGATTGATTCCACTGTAGAGCGGATGATCGGAATTATCAAGACTCAGAATACGAATAACCTGGAATACACTGTCTGAGGGCAGGTGGTCGATTACCGTTCCATTTTTTATAGCTGATACTTTTAGTTCTTTTCGTTCCATTATACTCCTAATATTGTGGTTAATAATGCTTCTCTAACATAAATGCCATTAAGGGCTTGCTGGAAATAATACGCTTTGGGACTGGTGTCTACGTCTTCGCTGATCTCATTAACGCGTGGCAAGGGATGCAATACTTTAAAATTATCTTTTGATTCTTCGATCATATCCCTTGTCAACACATAAGAATTTTTCACGCGTTCATACTCCATAGGATCGGCAAAGCGTTCCCGCTGAATACGTGTCATATAGCAGGCATCCACTTTAGGAATAACTTCCTTCAGGTCAGTGTACTGGTAATAGTTCAGTTTTTTCTCTTTGATGTATCGTTTCACAGCACTGGGCAACTTAAGTTCAGTAGGGGAAACCAGGTGAAAAGTGGCATTGAACATGGTCATGGCAATAACCAAGGAATGAACCGTTCGTCCATACTTCAGGTCTCCGACAAAAGCCAGGTTCAGGTTATCCAAAGTACCCTGGGTTTTACGGATAGAATATAAATCCAGCAGACATTGTGTCGGATGCTGATTGGCACCGTCTCCGGCATTGATAATGGGGACAGAGGCTACTTCAGAAGCCCATCGGGCAGAACCATCTATCGGATGACGCATGACGATCAGATCAGAGTAATTACTGACTGTCATAATAGTGTCTTTTAAAGATTCTCCTTTTTTTACACTGGAACTTGCGGCATCCGTAAATCCGACAATCTTGCCGCTTAATCTGTTGATGGCGCTTTCAAAACTCAGACGGGTCCGTGTTGAGGGCTCGAAAAACAAAGAGGCAATCACATAATCTTTTAACAAGGGTTGTGTCGGATTTTTCTCAAAATCTTCCGCCCGGTCCAGAATCTGAAAGAGCTCCTCTTTGTTGTAATCATTAATGGAGATTAAACTTTTGTGCTTCATTATGATGGATGTTTAGTGGTGTATTCAGGGTCAGAATTTAAAAAAAAAGCGACTGTTGAAGCCGCCTTTAATAATGATTATTTCAGATTGTGTTTTTTAACAAAATCATCAATGACTTCCTCCAGGTTGGGGTTTCCGATTTCCTGAAGGTCATAGTATACACGAGTATTGGGCTTTTTGATATTTATCAAACGGTTCAAATCAATCGGAGTACCAATAATAACAGCATCACAATCGGTATTGTTGATGGTGGTTTCAAGGTCTTTCAATTGTTGCTCACCGTAACCCATAGCAGGTAACAAGGTGCCGATGTTGGGGTAAATCTCAAAGGTTTCGCTTAACTTACCAACAGTGTAGGGCCGGGGGTCGATCAATTTACTGGCGCCAAATTTCTGTGCAGCAACTGTACCGGCTCCAATTTTCATTTCACCGTGTGTTAAGGTTGGTCCATCTTCCACAACCAGAACACGTTTTCCTTTGATCACAGCCGGGTCATCAACTTTAATGGGTGAAGCGCCATCAACAACAGTTGCCTTTGGAGCTACCTTTTCAATATTTTCGCGTACGGTTTGAATATTTTCCGGTGCTGCACTGTCCATTTTGTTGATAATAGCTACATCAGCCATGCGCAGGGTTGTTTCACCCGGGTAATAATTCAATTCATGGCCCGGGCGATGCGGATCGACTACCGTTATATTGAGGTCCGGTTTGTAAAACGGAAAATCGTTGTTACCACCATCCCAGAGAATGACATCACATCCGTCAGGGTCTTTTTCTGCCTCACGAAGAATGGCTTCATAATCCACACCGGCATAAATCACATTACCACGAACTACGTGTGGTTCATATTCTTCCATTTCTTCAATAGTACATTTATGTTTGGCCAGATCATCAACAGTAGCAAAACGCTGAACTTTCTGAGCAACCAAATCACCATAAGGCATTGGATGACGTACAGCAACTACTTTCAGCCCTTTTGCCATCAATAACTCAATTACACGGCGCGAAGTCTGGCTTTTACCACAACCGGTTCGAACAGCACCTACTGCTATTACCGGTTTTGTGCTTTTTACCATAGTATCTTTGGCTCCTAATAGCATCATGTTAGCTCCGGCAGCATTAACAATGGATGCTACATTCATGACTTTTTGGTAAGTAACATCACTGTATGAGAATACACAATCATCAGCTTTAAGTTCTTTTATTAAACGAGGCAGGTCTTCTTCTCCATAAATAGGTATGCCTTCCGGATATAGCTCTCCGGCCAGTTCGGCAGGATATTTTCTTCCGTCAATGTCTGGAATCTGAGCAGCAGTGAATGCTACTACATTGAAATTATCATTTCCGCGAAAATACGTATTGAAGTTGTGGAAATCCCTTCCGGCAGCTCCAATAATGATAACATTTCTCTTCATAATCGTCAATATTTAATTAAATTAATATTAGATTTTAAACTCATTCGCAACAAAGATACATTTTTAAAGCTATTTTTTTGTCTGTTTTTGGAAAAAAGATAAACATAACTGAGTCATTTCTCCACAACTATTGATAATCAATATTTGCAATTTGCAGCGGAGGGGTAAATAACGGACAATAATTAATTGAATTGAGCCAGAGTAAACCGGTTGGCAGCGTGCAAAAATCCAGCAAGCAACCAGGTTGCTAAGAAATGTTGGCATAGTTTAAGGTGCATGGTGTACATAGCATAACGGGATAAGCAGATAAGCAATTTATTTTTCTCTACTGTATGTTGTATTTGCTCTTTCGCCAATTTGCCATCTTAAATTCTTTTATATCTTTACCTCAAATCTATAGCATATGTGTGGACGTTTTTCATTAACTGCTGAAGACTTTGAGTTAAAAGAACGCTTTGGGGTGGAAGTGGATTCAAATATCTATACACCGCGATACAATGCTGCACCATCGCAAAAGCTGGCTGTGATCAGTAATGATAATCCGGAGCAGCTCAGCTTTTATCGCTGGGGCCTGATCCCTTATTGGGCAAAGGATCCGTCCATCGGTTACAAGCTAATAAATGCCCGGGCCGAAACGGCAGCAGAAAAGCCTTCTTTCCGCCAGGCCATAAAACAGCGGCGTTGCCTGGTGCCTGCCAATGGCTTTTTTGAATGGAAGCAAGATGGGAACAAGCAACCCTATTTCTTTCATCTAAACCAAAAAGAACTGTTTGCTTTTGCCGGGCTCTGGGAATCATGGAAAGATGCTGAAGATAAGGAAATACGCAGTTTTACCATATTAACCACTAACTCCAACGAAACGATGCAGGGTATTCATCATCGCATGCCTGTGATTTTACCCAGGGAAAAGGAACAGCTTTGGCTGGATGTTAGTAATGAAGTGCCGGAAGAAGTGCTTAAACCATTTGATTCCGAAGAAATGGATCGCTATGCGGTCTCCAGTTTTGTTAACAAACCTGTGAACGATTCGCCGGAAATCCTGAAACCACAAGAAGAGACCGGATCGTTGTTTTAAGTAAAATACTATAATAAGGCGGTGTTTCCAGTAAAAAGTCCCGCCAAAGCGAAGCTTTTTAAGTATTGGAAACAAATTATTATTCGGCATCTTCGTATTCGGCAATGATATCACTTACACCATCCGGAGATACCCGTCCATAAGTTTTGTCACCAACCATAACCACTGGTGCAAGTCCGCATGCTCCAACGCATCGCAGACAGTTGATAGAATATTTACCATTTTCACTGGTTTCGCCTACTTCAATGCCCAATTGACGCTTAAATTCCTCCAGTACTGTTTCAGCACCGCGGACATAGCAAGCCGTTCCCGTACAGATAGAGATAGGGTAACGCCCCTTGGGTGTCATAGTAAAGAAAGAATAGAATGTCACCACCCCATAAACTTTAGCAATGGATACATTCGTTTCTTCAGCTACGATTTCCTGTATTTCGGCCGGAAGGTATCCAAAATGATCTTGCGTACTGTGCAATACATTGATCAATGCTTCCGGATCGTTGTTGTATTCTTTTGCTATTTCTTTTATTTTGTCTACATCTTTTTGATGCAGTTCTACTTTTACACTTGACATGGCATTTAATTTTTAGTTGTTAAACGCTTATTTTTTTATCCATCGTTTTTTACGGTCAAAATAATGGGTATGTAGCAAATCGTGTGATTTTTCACTTCCAGGTTTACCCAAATATTCTTCATATAGTTCTTTGATGAACGGATTTTCATGGGATTTTCGAATTTTCTTTCCTGCATCTTCTTGATAAATAGCTTTTTGACGTGCTTTTATGATGCTTGAATCGCCATGGTGCAGTGGTTGACCACCACCACCGATACAGCCGCCGGGACAAGCCATGATTTCGATAGCGTGAAATTCCGATTTTCCCTGTTTGATGTTTTCCAGTAACTTACGGGCGTTGCCCAAACCGTGTGCAATGCCGATTTTTATTTCCTGTCCGTCAAAGTCAACAGAAGCTTTGCGAATACCTTCCATGCCACGTAATTCTTCAAAATCGACTTTTTCAAGGTTCTTTCCGGTATGAATTTCATAGGCCGTCCGTGTTGCAGCTTCAATAACACCTCCTGTAGTGCCGAATATCACAGCAGCACCTGTGGATTCGCCAAGCGGTTTATCAAAGTCATCATCTTCCAGCGTATTGAAGTCGATGTTGGCTTGCTTGATAAGGTGTGACAGTTCGCGGGTAGTGATGGAATAGTTAACATCTGAATCGCCGTTATTTGCAAATTCCTCGCGTGAGCGCTCATATTTTTTAGCAACACAAGGCATAATGGAAACAACGACAAGGTCTTTCCGGTTTTTATTTATTTTTTCAGCAAAATAATTCTTTGCAACAGCCCCGAACATTTGTTGTGGCGAACGTGCTGTTGAGGGGATGTCTTTTAATTCCGGAAAATGATGTTCAAAGAAACTGACCCAACCCGGGCAGCAGGATGTAAGTATGGGAAGTTTTACGTTTTTATCGCCGTTCAGGTGTTTATTGAGCCGGTCGAGCAGTTCAGTGCCTTCTTCCATAATGGTCAGGTCGGCGGCAAAGTCAGTATCGAACACATAATCAAAGCCCAGGTCACGCAGTGCGCGAGTCATTTTACCGGTCACCAGTGTTCCGGCCTCCATGCCAAACTCTTCACCCAGAGCTGCGCGAACAGCCGGTGCTGTCTGAACAACAACTGTCTTTTGAGGATCAGCCAGGGCACGTAGTACATGATTGGAATGATCAACCTCTGTGAGGGCGCCCGTGGGACAAACGGCTACACACTGCCCGCAATAAGTACACGGAGAATGTTCCAGATTTTGCTCAAATGCCGGTGCAACAACGGCTTCAAATCCACGGTTTATGCCCGACAATGCTCCCACAGTCTGTACATCGTTACACATAGTTTCACAACGACGACAGTTAATGCATTTATCCATTTCGCGGATAATAGCAGGAGAGGTGTCTTCACGATAGGTGGACTGTTCACCCTGATAATGAATTTCACGAATACCCAGGTCCTGGGCCATTTTCTGAAGATCACAGGTGCCGTTTTTAGCGCATATCAGGCAATCAAAAGGATGATCGGAAAGTATAAGCTCAACAACGGTTTTTCGCGCATTCAGAACACGGGCCGTATTGGTTTTTACATTCATGCCATCCCAGCACTTGGTAACGCAGGAAGGCATCAGGTTTTTGACGCCTTCAACTTCTACAACACATACGCGGCAACCACCGGGATTGTGCTTTACACCCATATCTTCCAGTTCCATGTAACAGAGAACAGGAATGTTGATATTTATTTTGCGTGCCGCCTGATAGACCGTTGTCCCTTTTTCAACTTCTACCGGCTTTTTATTTATGGTTATATTAATTGTTTCTTGCATTGTTCTGGTCCTCTTTTTTTAAATGATCTCAACAGCATTAAATTTACAAACATCCATACAGTTACCACATTTAATGCAAAGCTCCTGATCGATTTTATGTACTTGTTTTTTCTCACCGCTGATGCAATTAACAGGACATTTGCGGGCACAAGCCGTACATCCGACACAATTTTCCTCAATGATGTGGTAGCTCATCAGATTTTTACAACTTCCGGCTGCGCATTTTTTCTCTTTAACATGTTGTTCGTATTCTTCCCAAAAGTTTTCCATAGTGGAAACTACCGGATTAGGAGATGTTTGCCCCAGCCCGCACAAAGATGTTTCTTTGATTACACTACTGAGATTTCTGAGTTTATCCAGGTCTTCCGGTTCTCCTTTACCCTCAGTAATTTTGTGGAGAATTTCATATAGCCGTTTATTACCGACGCGGCAAGGTGTACATTTTCCGCAGCTTTCTTCAACTGTGAAATCCAGATAAAATTTGGCAACGGAGACCATACAGTCGTCTTCATCCATTACGATCATGCCCCCGGAGCCCATCATAGAGCCCGCTTCAATCAGGTTATCATAGTCAATTGGTGTATCCAGGTGTTTTTCAGTAAGGCAACCTCCGGAAGGACCACCAGTCTGGACAGCTTTAAACTTCTTGCCGTCTTTAATACCACCACCGATGTCAAAAATTACCTCGCGCAGTGTGGTTCCCATCGGAACTTCAATAAGACCGACATTGTTAACCTTACCTGCCAGTGCAAATACTTTGGTACCGGTGGATTTTTTATTGCCAATCTTTGCAAACCAGTCGGCACCTTTATTAATGATTACCGGAATATTGGCAAAGGTTTCCACATTGTTCACATTGGTAGGTTTGCCCCGAAAGCCTGATTCGGCAGGGTATGGTGGCTTAACAGTTGGTTCACCGCGCTGGCCTTCCATCGAGTGTATCAAAGCTGTTTCTTCACCACACACAAAAGCGCCTGCACCATAGCGCAACTGAATATCGAAATCAAAACCACTGCCCATTACATCTTTACCCAGCAACCCATATTCTTTTGCTTGTTCCAGAGCCTTTTTGAGACGTTTAATAGCAAGCGGATATTCGGCCCGGATATAAACCAGACCGAGGTTTGCGCCAATAGCGTACCCGTTGATAGTCATGGCTTCAATCACAGAATGCGGGTCACCTTCCAGAATAGAGCGGTCCATAAAAGCACCCGGGTCACCTTCGTCAGCATTACAAACGACATACTTTTCATCTGATTGGTTGGTGTTAGCAAACTGCCACTTTAACCCGGTTGGGAATCCGCCGCCTCCGCGTCCGCGAAGTCCGGATTGTTTCATAGTCTCAATGGTCTTTTGATCACCAAGCTCACCCAATACTTTTCCTAATGCCTGATAGCCTTCGCGGGCAATGTATTCATCGATGTTTTCAGGATTGATGACCCCACAGTTTCGAAGAGCGATGCGAATCTGCTTTTTATAGAAATCCATTTTAGCAGAATCGCTTATTTTTTCATCTTTCTCCGGGTCTTTGTATAAAAGTTTCTCTACTTTTCTGCCTTTGATGATATGTTCCTGAACGATAATTTCCGCGTCTTCAGGCTGTACTTCCACGTAAAAAGTATTATCGGGCAGAACTTTTACGATTGGTCCTTTTTCGCAAAATCCAAAACAACCTGTTGTGACTACCTGTATTTCATCATTTAGTCCACTAAGTTGCAGAGCTTCGTTCAGTGCTTTTGCTATATCCCCGTTAGCCGATGCATGACATCCGCTGCCGCCACAAACTAACAGGTGCATTTTATGTTTTACCATTTTTTTCCTCCTGATATTATTTTGTTTCGTCTATGGTTTTATGGGTTACCGGGATAATACCATCTACCAGTTCACCGCGTTTTACATGTTTTTCAAGTATTTCATCTGCCTTTTTGACATCAACGTCACCATAAATAACCGGATCTTCGCCGGGCCGGTTAACTTCAATCGTGGGTTCCGAATGACAGTAGCCCATACACCCGGTTTGAGTGACTACAACATCCAGGTTTCTTTTTCCCGTGGCGTTAATCAAAAAGTCCATAATTTCCTTGGCGCCGGATGCAATTCCACATGTTGCCATTGCAACTTTAATCTGAACATGAGACTCAGGATTCTCACCCTGTTCCCTGATGTTAATTTTACTCTGAAGATCTGATTGCATTTTTTTCAGATCGTCCAATGATTTGATCTTAGCCATAATATTTTACCTCCATAATATGTTGCTAAATGCTTTTATGTCAATGCAACTTTTATTGTTATTTCGAAAACAAAAATACATCCTTGTTTTTAAACAACCAAATAAAATTGTTAAAAAAATAACATTGTTAAATAAATAACAGGAAATTTATATTTATTTTAAATAATAATCCCCGGTTTAAAGCTCGAATATAATGGAAATTAATTGTTTGCGTTAATCGTATGGTAGTTTATATTTATTCTTAATTATTGATTCAGAACATTATTTATGTTATATTTATACTTTTTGATAATTGAGTCCGGTCTAAAAAGACCACATTTGATTTTCAGCGGGTGTAATAAATTTTGAGTTTTTAGACCAGACTCATATATTTAATTTATATACACGGCTTGCTGAGAAAGTATGTTGTACATAAACTGCAGGGCGCAGCCAACACAGTAGATGATGTGCTACAGACTACCGGTGGAACAGGGGTGAGTTCCATCCCGCAGTGAAGGGATAAATAACACTGAATTAATCAAATATAATCATATGAAACGAACATGAATTTTAGCATTCTAAAATACACACACGCGGATGATTAAATGGCGTAATGAGTAATGCGATGATGCGATGATGTGATGATGCGAGAGGGCGAACGAAGCGACTAAAGCGACTTAAGCGAACGAAGAGACGAAGAGGCGAAGAGACTGAGAGACTGAGAGAAACAACGAACAAACACAGAACACCGAACAATATTATAAACAGATGAAATATTTACTTACTATTACTTTATTTATGCTAACACTATTTTCATGTCAGTCCGTAAGGGAGCTTCCTACAGTAAAAAATGCAGACCTGGAAAAATATTCCGGGAAATGGTATGAAATTGCCAGGCTTCCGAACAGTTTCGAGAAGGGTTTAAAGTGCACAAGCGCTGAATATCACCTGAAAAAGAATGGAAAATTGACTGTGATCAACCGTGGGCATCAGGAAGAAGATGCTCAAAAAGTCAAAAGTGTTAAAGGTTTTGCACGAATACCCGATAAATCGGAACCAGGTCAGTTAAAAGTGTATTTCTTTTGGCCATTTGGAGGTGATTATTACATCATTGAATTGGACAAGGATTATCAATATGTATTAGTTGGTGCGCCTTCACGAAAATACCTTTGGATATTGGCCCGGGAAAATAAATTAAATGATGATATTTATAATAAACTGGTAGTGCGAGCTAAAGAACTGGGTTTTGATACTCAGAAATTGATCAGGGTTAAGCATGATTGTTAATAATTTATAGCTTCCCGCTTGTTTCTTATGAGCCGTTTTCATATGATTCCAACCTTTGCAAAATGGATTTCAGATTTTCATATTGCCGGCCATATACCCAGTTTATATATTTCTTATTGGCAAACCATATGATCAGGATCAAAAACGGAATCCCTGTTAAAACAGCTAAGCCAATATGTAAAAGAAGGTTAGTAAGATTTTCACCTGGAGATTGAGATATTACTGTGAGAACGATTCCTGTAATAAAAGCAACAGGCGTGATGTAGTTAACCCATATTTTTGTACGGCGGATATAGTTTTTCAGAATATCAAGATAGTCTTTAATCGCTTTTGTGATGTTTTTCTGATTTACATGCTTTATCATGATATGACATTTGTAATATTCACGAAATGATATGTACACAGAGATCACCATAATGACCACATAACCGGAAAATAGCATAATATCCCAGTTTAAAATGGCCAGGCCTATAGCAACAGCAATTATCAGAGTAATAATAAATTCTATTATCATATTCCGGCGAATTTTATAAAGAATATTTCCAGACTGCTTTTTAGCGATCTTTTCAATGTCACTGAGTGACTGATAATGATCGAAAGCCTCTTGATGATCCGTATTCCAGATATTATTTATATCAAATTCGTTCATAGCCTTTTTTTGTCAGTATGCGTTGCAATTTTTTCCTGATACGCATGATTTTTACACCTGTATTGGTTCTGCTGATTCCCATAATTTCAGCAATTTCATCATATTGCTTTCCTTCCAGATGAAGCAAAATAAGGGCCCGTTCGTCTTTTTTTAGTTCATTAATGCTTTCATATAAAAGCTCTATTTTTTTTTCTCTTTCATTAACATCATTTTTTTCATCAGAACTGTTTTCATGCAAGTTGAAATTGTCTCTGCTGATTTCCCGTTCCTTTCTTTTATGTTTTCGACTGTACGAGATAGCTGAATTTAGGGCTACACGATAAATCCATGTCGACATTTTGGATTTACCCTTGAACTGTTTCATAGAATGATAAACCTGGATAAGCATTTCCTGATAAAGATCATCAAAATCAGCTTTATTATTGGTAAATGATCTTCCAATTTTATATAGCAGAGGATAATACTTATCTATGACAGATTTAAAATCTTCCATGTTTATGAATAAGAAGAAAGAGGTTCAAAAATATTACATTTTTTAATGCTCAATAATACTTTTGCTGAAAGAAATCAAAAAGAATGAAATACGTTTTTAGGAACAGATTAATATGTCACTATACTTTTATGTTCCATAAAATGGTGTGTGAGTTAATCATATCAGGAGTTTTACTCAATTGAAGGAGCATTTATTAACATTTCTGATAAATAAAATTTGTAAATCTTTTTATCCTGTATTACATTAGGGGCTCATAAATTTAAGTCAGATATTACAATTTGATTTTTATACAATTGAAAACAAGTATCAAACAGAAGATTATCGAACCTGAAGTATGTTTTGATGATCTGAGGGCGGAATCCGAAAAGCCATAAGAGTAGGAACAATAAAAAAATATTTTTATGAAAAGACAAGCTATTACTCTGGGACGCGTAGGAATTTTATTACCTATTGCATCATTTATTCCTGTATTAGGACAATTAGCAGGTATTGCAGCTCAAGTTCTCTTATTAATTTCTCATAATTATTTTTCAAAAATTTATGAGGAGCCGGGGATATTCAAAAATGCACTCACAGGTTTTATTGTGCAGATTGCAGGATCATTGATAGGAGGCATCGTTCTTAATTGTTTCCTTAGCTTCCGCTTCAATGAAGGTTTCAGGAGGTGATATATTCAATGTAGGGCAATTAAAACATGTTATTTTTGAAAGTGCTTTCACCATAATTGGAAGCTTATTGATTTTAGCCGGTATGATAATCGGGTTTTATTTTCTTTACAAAGCACTGGTTAGCCTGGCCGAAAAAACCAATGTGAAGCATTTCAAAACGGCTGGATTACTTTACTTTATCGGAGCTATTGGTATGATCGTCTTTTTCCTGGGGTCCATAGTTATTTTTGCAGCCTGGATTTTCCATATCATTGCATATTTCACTATTCCACAGGAAGCACCTGAAATAACGGGCGAAAATCCTGATCAGCCCCGAGAGCAAACCTGATATGGTTTTTTACCGAATACAATAAAAACAGCAGTTTAGTTATAAAAGCAGGTTAATCTTTTCAGGATTGCCTGCTTTTTTCTGGCTTCTTATTGCACCCATAACTCTCTTTCTTCTGTATCCTTTGTCATTTAGAGCGAAGCGAGAAATCTACCTGCTTTTTCCGGACACTAATCATTAAAAATATAAAAACAGCAGTTTATACCTCAGTGTATATGCTCATTTTTTTTTATATTTGAGAAAATAAATAAACCATGAATATATAAAACCTCCATGATCCGCCTGAGGCGGACACAAGAAGATGACCCGCCTTAGGCGGGCTATAGCATGGGGTTCCACCGTATAATAGGACGGAGTAAACAGAGTACCTTTAAAATCAATTTAGACATATGAAAAAGAAAAAACTCACCACAACAGGCGGAGCGCCACTTGTCAATAATCAGAACTCAATAACTGCGGGCAATCGAGGGCCTGTTTTAATGCAGGATTATCAATTGCTGGAGAAACTGGCGCATCAGAACCGTGAACGCATACCGGAACGCGTAGTCCATGCCAAAGGTTGGGGCGCTCAGGGGACATTTACCGTTACAGAAGACATCACAAAATATACGTGTGCTGATATTTTCAGTAAAGTAGGCAGGAAAACACCGATGCTGGCAAGGTTTTCGACAGTTGCCGGAGAAGCCGGAGCGGCAGATGCTGAACGCGATGTGAGAGGATTCGCATTGAAATTTTATACCCAGGAAGGTAACTGGGATATGGTAGGCAATAACACACCTGTCTTTTTTGTCCGTGACGGATATAAATTTCCTGATTTTATACACACTCAAAAGAGACATCCAAAAACAAACCTGCGTTCCAATACTGCGAAATGGGATTTTTGGTCTAAAACACCGGAAAGCTTACATCAGGTAACCATCCTGATGTCTGATCGCGGAATTCCTCTTACACCCATGCATATGAACGGATATGGGTCGCATACATACAGCTTTTGGAATAAAGACGGTGAACGCTTTTGGGTGAAATTTCATTTTAAAACCCAGCAAGGTCATAAGCATTTTACAAACGAGGAAGCAAAAAAAGCTATTGGAGAATCCAGGGAAACTTATCAGGAAGCCTTATATGGAGCTATTGAAAAGGGAGACTTTCCGAAATGGAATTTTTACATCCAGGTGATGCCGGAAAAAGATGCAGAAAAAACACCGTTTAATCCTTTTGATCTGACTAAAGTATGGCCGCATGGCGATTATCCTCTTATCAAAGTAGGTGAATTTGAACTAAATAAAAATCCGGACAACTATTTCCAGATGATAGAAAATGCTGCATTTTCCCCCTCTAATGTTGTGCCAGGGATTGGCTTTTCACCTGATAAAATGCTTCAGGCCCGTATCTTTTCTTATGCTGATGCTCATCGTTACCGCTTAGGAACGCATTATGAGAGCTTACCACCAAATCGACCGGTTAGTGAAGTAGATCATTATCACAAAGATGGTAAGATGCGTTTCACGAATAATTTTAATGAAAATCCGGATGCTTATTATGAACCGAATTCCTTTGACGGACCAGTGGGGGACCCCTCAAAAGCTGAACCACCGCTTAGTATTGATGGAGACGCTGACCGTTATGGTAATGAAGATGATGATGACTTTACTCAAGCCGGAAATCTTTTCAGACTATTTGATGCCGGACAAAAACAACGCCTCTTTCAAACAATTGCAGATGAAATGGAAGGAGTTCCAAAAGAAATTATTGAAAAACAACTGGCGCTGTTTGATAAAGCCGATCCGGAATATGGCGCTGGTGTTAGGAAAGCTCTTGGTATGTAATGGACACAGATATTTATTCAGGAATATTCTGCCCCGGTTATAGGCCGGGGCAGAACTATGTTATATCTCAATAAAATGTTGGCTGTTTCTTATAAAGTAGCGACCACTTTTTACAGATAGTTTAATAAAGCTGAACAGGATTATCATACTCGATATCGAAAGTTAATCCTTCTACACATTGATTATACCTCTCTACCAGTTCTTTCTGGTCTCTTCCTCCGATATAAATATTGGCCAGCTCATAGCTGTAGCTATCCTGTCCCTGCAATTCATTCAGATTAGTATTTTCATTAACCCTGATTTTAACTTCAAGTGAAGGAATGAATTTTTTTAATATCCGGATTTCAGCATCCGTAGGTACTTTTTTGATGATCCCTGGTTCGAATGTACGAAGCATAAAGTTAGCGGCCTTGTTGAACTCACCATTGTTTCCCAGTGTTTTAGGCTTTTGGCCCAAAGCCAGGTTCAACATAATTGAATGATGGGAAATACCGTGTATCTTTTCGAAAATATCCGTATGTGCCTGGGAAATTCTTGGATTTATTTCCAGCAGGTATACTTCATCGGCAGTATGATTATAGAAATATTCGATATTAAATGGTGAATGATCCAGACCGATTTGTTGAATTACCCGGCGAGTAACATCAGCCATCCGAAATTGGATTTCCTGGGGCAGGGAAGAAGGATACTCATAACGCGAGAAGGATGAACGGTCGCCTTCTCGAATGGAATCTACAATTCCGTATACCACAACATTACCATTGCTTACATAACCTTCCACAGTGCATTGATGTCCTGTAATGGAACTTTCAGCAATACAGCGTTCTTCCATATTCGTAAACTCATCCGGCATATTGTATTTTTTCATGAGATAATTGAAAGGTTCGGACATAAAGTCAATATGTTTTTTGACTTCTTCCATGTTCTGATAAAATTGTGCTTCACCATTGATCTGGTATGCCAGAAACGACCGGAATGACTTAATGGGTTTTACCCAGAAAGGAGTAATCATGCTCAATTTTTCGTATGCTTTGTTGTCAAAAGGGTCGAAGGCTTTAAACTGAGGAATATGCTCAGCAATAACTTTATTTTGTTCCAGCCGGCTCCAGTATTTATTTTCGCATTTGGCCATGCTTTCCAGCGTTGGTCCGGGAAGGCCGTATTTTTTAGCAATAACAGGTACCAACATCGTACCGGGAAAGTCAAAATAGGTAGCTATCGCATCAATTTTACCGTGTGCATCAATGCGTTCAAAACATAAGTTGATGAGTTTTTCCATATCAAATTGATCCACATTCCGCATCTCCGAAATGTGAAGGGCTGCATGGAAATCACAATCTACAGCCTCCGGCAGATTGTTTAGTTTTTTCAGGTTGAAGTCATCCAACCCCACAATAAATACTTGTTTCTTTTTCATTTTTGATTAATGATATTAGTGCTTGTTTATAATAAGTCTCTTTTGATCTTTTCATCCCATGATTTGCTGAATACTCTGGTGTCGCCATGATAAGCATCCAACGTAGCCCTGATAATGAAATGAGTTTTTGTTGAAGTTAACACCGTGCGCGTGATTGTTGTTGCAGACCAGTCCTTTCTTTCAAATGTTCGTTCACTCACAACTTCCCCTCTCACCGTGTCATAATTGTTATTCAAATATGAATAGCGTTCTTTCACTTTTTTCTGCACGGTCCAGTCAATATCATCTAGCTTGTATTTGGTATCATTATTAACGACATTTAGGCTGACTTCATTGGTAGCCATATTATGGATTACTTCCCAGTCTCGTTTGGCAGGGATCAGTAGCGTTGATTTTAGCGGGCTTTCCGGATGATGGCCGTTAAGTTGGCGCAGTTCTTTGTCCGATTTTTTCGGTTTTCTGACCGGAATCAGGAATCTGGAATTTCTAAGAGAAACTTTTAGATGCACAGGTTCGGGAGAAGGCCATACCAGTGGCCAGTAGGAGGTGGATAAGGCCAGTCGTATTTGATGTCCTTTTGGAAACCGCTGTGCAATATGATTCATAGTCAGTTTAACCGTATAATTTTTTCCGGGCTCCAGTTCGGTGGGTTGTTCATGGCTATCGCGGTGAGTGAGGTTAAGAACGCCGTAAGTTACGCGGGTTGCTCTTCCGTTTGGCGCTATATCCGAGAGCCTGGCTGCTATCATAGCAACGGGTTTGTCGCTGCTGATAGTAAGCTCAAGCACAGGTGCACCAAGGATTTCAATATCTTTCTCCAATGGTCGGGTGTCAAAGACCAGGGCTCCGCCATCTTCGTCACGCTGATCGCTGGGCAGGTCTGTAGATGCCGAATAAGAACACCATTTGCCGGCAAACAATCCTACACTTAGCGGACTCTGGATATGCATCTCAGGGATGAAATCGATAATGTTATTGTCTTTGTCCAGCGTGGCCGGCTTCAAGTAAAATGTTTGCATGTTAATGTCAGGTGCCGGATATGTTTTTTCCGCGATCCATCTGCCCGGTCGGTTACTGGATATGGGTGATACCGTATCCTGCATCCAAACCCTCAAGCGGGGTTCTTTTTCGATCCCGTTATCGTCTCTTTTCAGCCAGCGGTCCCACCATCTGGTTGTTTCTTCCAGAAAATCAATTTTAGGGCCAGGACTGCCGTGATGTGGATATTTGTGTCCCCAGGGACCAACAAGGCCTTTAACCGGAACGTTTAAGTGTTCCAGTAACCGGAAAATAGTGTTGCTATAACCATCGGCCCAGCCTCCCACAGCATATACCGGACACCGGATATTATCGTAATTCAGCTTTACCGAGGCATGCTTCCAGTAATCGTCAAAGCGTTGGTGTTCAAGCCACTTTTTAAGCCATAACCCACTGCCTTCAAGGCGCTCATGCCATATGTCCATCCATTTTTCTCCGGCAATCGACGGATCGGGAGGGCAGGAATTATAAGCAAACATGGTGGATGCCCAGGAAAGGTTATCTGTCAACAGATTGCCACCCATGTAATGAACATCATCCGAATAACGGTCATCAGAAGAGGCACCCGTTCCAACTGCTTTTAATTCCGGTGGCTGCAATGCCGCCAGTTGAAGTCCGTTAAAACCACCCCAGGATATCCCGATGATCCCGACATTACCGTTACACCATGGTTGAGAGGCTATCCATCGCAGGACTTCCAGACCGTCATCAAGCTCCTGCTGCAAATACTCGTCCCGTAAAATTCCTTCCGATTCACCACTGCCGCGCAAATCAACACGCACGCCAGCATAGCCTTCCGAAGCATAGTAACTATATGTTTCTGCATCTCTTACAGCTTTAAAATCACGTTTGCGGTATGGGATATATTCTAAAATTGCCGGAAAGGACTGCTCCTCAAAACCATCAGGCAACCATATTTTTGCCGACAAGCGAACACTATCCGGCATCGGAATCCACACATGTTCAATTACTTTCATTTCCTGTTGTTATTGATTCTGTCATCATTTTCAAAAATAAAATTAAATCATTTTTCAATTAGAAACGAATTTTTAGAAAAAAGATTATTGATTATTGTATTACATTGTTGTCCGGTTAACTTATATGAACCCATACTAATGATTTGTACAATTCTTCGAGTGCCTCAGTGAAAAACTTAGTGGTTATTAAACAAAGGGTTGCAACCCCTTGTTTGAAGTACAAAGTCGCCTTTAGATTTCTACCGCAAAGAACCGCTAAGGAGCAAAGAACCGCAAAGGAATTCCTGAAGTGTCATTTATGTAATGAATAGTAAATTCCAGGATACTACAAAGCTCTGTAAAGTGGCATTATGGCAGAAAATAATAAATCACAAAAACATAGATCCATAAAAGTAAACGCATTTCAAAAGAATGAAATACAATGCTAAATATCTTTTTATTTATTTTTAACCGGACAATAGCGATTGTATTATTTTGATAGGATTAAGAAAAACTGTTTTTAAGTGATTGGAATTTGCGCTGTAGTAAATCCGTAGTGATGAAAATCAAATTGCATGTACCTGTAAGCCGGACAAAAAAGAGAACAAATTATAAATGTCAGAAATAAAATACGTTACATTCAATCTTAGGTTAGTTTACTAAAAAAATAGGGCCGGGAGTTTTATTTTCCGTTTGTTTTACTATTTTTGCATCCGCATTTGAAACCCTAATTAGGTGCACATTGAACATATGGCGAGATAGCTCAGTTGGTTAGAGCGCAGCACTCATAATGCTGAGGTCGAGGGTTCGAATCTCTCTCTCGCTACAATTATAAAATCGGGCCGTTAACAGTTGTTGGCGGCCTTTTTTAATGTGTGAAATTCAGCGCCGGATCCAGGGAGGCAGTGTCACCGGGACAAGTGTGAATGATCCCTAATTATTGTAGCCTGTTTTTATTTCTTGTCCGTCAGCCATTTGTCATTTAATTATAAAAATGTCGAAACCGTAACCGTGGTGCAAAAGCGGTTCTTCATAGGTCGATTTTTTAATGTCCGTGAATGTCAAATTAGGTTTATGCTCTTTAGTAAATATAATTTCTCCATCTTCTGTCTTACCTGCTTTTTTCGGATCGCTTGTTATCCAACCCATTGAAATTTCGTGTCCTGTTGCCAGATGTGTTACAAGCAAGGTGAGCGTTTTTGTCTTGTAAATTCTAACTGAATTAATATAAAGTCCTGTTATTGTCTCGGGGTGATAAGGACTTCTGCCGAAACCATAATAGGATGTGTCACGCATAATTACAGTTTGATATTTCTTGCCATCACAAACAATAAAGTCCTTATTTGAAACCGTGTCGGACTGAACTTTTACGATGTTGCATTTTTGCTGAAAATCGCAGAAAGAAATATAGTCAGGTCTGAAATATTCTATATCAGGAAATTCTTTTGCGATTTTTTTAAGTCCGTTCTGATATGCTCTATCTAAAGTGTCGGAGTACTTTTTGCCGATTGAATATGTCGTGTCGAGCGGTGTCCATGAAATTAGTTTTTGGTTTTTGTCGTAGGTTGAAATGAAACTGTATAAAATCCACATTTCACTCCATTCGTCAGTTTTCTCAAGTCCGAGTTTTAACCAACGATTGCCTTCAACTTGGGATGTTCTTCTGATTTGAACGTCAACAGTTCTGATTTTGTCCTGTGAAACCCCAACTGGAAATATTTTGAACTGATAAGTATTCAAACAAGCGAACGAAATAGTCGTCTGAATGGTCAGTATGATTAATATGCAAATTTGTTTCGTCATTGTTGTCTTTTAAAATGGGCTATAACGTGCGGCAGCTAAGAAACGTGGAGCCTTTCGAAGTGCTTTCTTGTCCGCCTGCGACAAAGGTAGCCACTAAGAGAGAAACTTGCGGAAACCGCTGTCTGCCAGATGTTTTCTTAGGTGCTGTTGGGCTTAGTTTTTTATCAGATTCATTATCAATTTTTGTATTGTCTCTCTTTGTTCAGGCAGACTCTGAGCGACTGTTAAAGCTATAGTTACCAATGTATTGTCGTTAATTTTACTTTCTCCTTTATTGTTTAGGTGATGTTTGTTCTGTTCAAGAAACCAAACAAAAATAAATGACCCAATGCGTTTATTCCCATCAATAAATGGGTGCCCCTTAATGATGGAATAGAGCAGTTGTGTCGCTTGTTCTTCGATTGTGGGATATGCTAACTAGCCAAAAACGGTTTGGGATACGCTTCCTAAAATCCCTTTAAATGATTCATCTCTTTCATTACCGAAAAGTTCACCGGCTTCTCCTTTTTTCATAAGGTCTGATTTAAACCTTTGAATCGCTTTTTTGACGTCATCATAATTAATGACATAGATTACATCCTTATTAAAATTTTCAGAAGAAAGATTATTTTTGTCATACTTTTCGAGTAATTCAAAAGATTTTGAATAGTGTGAAATTATTGACAGAAATCCGTCAGTAAGTACTTTTTGAGTTTCATAGAGTTCTTCATTAAGAACAGATAGCTCTTTTTGTAAAGCTGAAACTCTATTTTGTTCTTTTTTTAGCAACTCTTTATTGACTGTATAACCCCTTAGAAGATATTCTTTGAGTCTTCGAGTTGCCCATTTTCTGAACTCAATACCTACTTGAGATTTAACACGATACCCAACAGAAATGATTACATCTAAATTATAAATGGAGACTTTTCTTGAGACCTCTCGTTCGCCTTCTTTTTGAACCTGGCGGAATTCCCGCCAAGTTGATTCTTTGTCAAGTTCACCTTCTTCATAAATATTCTTAATGTGCTCTCCAATTGTTCTTCTGGCTTTACCGAATAACTCCATTATTTGTTGTTCGGTTGCCCACACTGTATCATGTTCACCGTCAAGAATTACCTGAAATTCAGTCTGACCACCTTTAGGTTTAAATACAACAAATTCGCTAATTTTTATCTCAGGTAGATTCATACTTATAATGTAGGTTCTTTCAAATTAAGCCCAAAACGAATTAGTGTTTTCTCAACGTCCTTCATTCACAAATTTATGTAAAAATTCCGAATATTAATTTTTTAAGCGTAAAAGTTATTTAAATTGATGAAGAATGGTTGAGAGAACATTTTGGAAGCCTGGAATAAGGGTATGGTGCATTTGGGTTTTAGCAAAAAAGTGGGAGAGAGGGGCAAAAACTTTAGGAAAGCCGGTAACTATGCTGGCTGGATGGGGACTGGCACAAATTTCTCTGGTTTATTGAGCCAGTTTAACGCTCTATAAAAAGCTGAATAATTAGGGGGCTAGTTCAATCAGATCAATAATTTGTTTTTAAGTTTTTCGCATACTGTGTATTTAAACTCTTTTCCAAATTCTTTGGTAAAACGATATATTTCGAGCAACAAATCGTAACTTGCTTTGTAAACCAGTAATTCACTGCTATACGCCATATTTTTACAAAAAATCGATCCCGCTTCGCGGGATAATTATTAAATTGTCAAATAGACAAATTGTCAACTAATCCTTGACACAACGAACACTAAAACCATGACCCTTAGGGTAGTTGCGATAGTACACAACTGAGTAATCGTAGACCAATTTCAGAAACCATGCGTTATAGCTATTGGTCTCGGTAGAAGACCAGAAACGCGCGTAGCTGCCCACACCGTTGAAGTTACCATTGCCGACGTGGCAACCACCGGGCAAAGCCGAAAAACCACTTTCGTTGGTTGCTCCTTCGTTGGGTGAACTCCAATGCGATGTTCCGGTTTCTTTCATTTTTCCACCGACAACATTTTCTCCACCAAGATAATCAGTTAGCTCTGTCCATTCTGCATCACTGGGCAAATGCCAACCATCAGGGCATACATTACAGGCTGTTTCCCAATCGTATAATCTACCATAAGTAGTTGCATTGCTTGAATTATTATCGTAAACCCAACTGCCACTACCTGCATCGTAATTTAAGTTTTCTGCCATCCAATACTGGTTGCCTATTTTTACATATTTATAAGTTTGTCCGTCTCTGCTATCTGTAGATGTTTTATTTTCTGAAGGTTTGGTTGTATATTCAACATCATCTTTTGTTGAAGATGTTTCAGAAGGTGAATTGTCAGCAGTTTCATGAACGTCAATGTCTTCTTTTTTTGTATTAGATTCCGGTCTTGAGTCATTCGTTTTTTTCTTCCCATTTTTGCTATCTGTAAATGTTTTATTTTCTGAAGGTTTGGTTGTATATTCAACATCATCTTTTGTTGAAGATGTTTCAGAAGGTGAATTGTCAGCAGTTTC